>NZ_JXSP01000016.1:0-34278 GCF_000946635.1 Micrococcus sp. MS-ASIII-49 | reverse complement strand
CGACGACGGCGCCGGGGCGCGGCGCCGTCGTCGCCGGTGGGGCGGGTCGTCCCCGGCCCGCCGGGCTCACTCGGTCAGGTCGATCTCGTTGAAGACCTCGTCGTTGACCGGGCTCGCCGGGTAGGAGGCCACGCGCTTGTCGAAGGCCAGCGACGGGGCCGGGTGGGCGAGCGGGACCGCCGGGACGATCTCGGAGATCTGCTCGTTGATCTCCTGGTACTTCGGCGTCTGCTCCTCGAGCGTCGGGATCTGGCGGGCCTCCTCGAGGGCGGAGAACAGCTCCTCGTCGGTGAAGCCGAACTCGGGCTTCTCCTGGCCGAAGAACACGCCCACGAAGTTGTCCGTGTCGTTGTAGTCGCCGGTCCAGCCCAGCAGGTGGATGCCGTGGTCCGAGGTGCCCTGCACCTGGTCGAGGTAGTCCGGGCTCCACTTGGCCGGCTTCGCGTTCACCGTGATGCCCACCTCGGCCAGCTGGCTCGAGAGGTTGGAGAACGCCTGCTCGGGGGTCGGCATGTACGGGCGCGAGACGCCGGTGGGGTAGTTGAAGTCGATCGTGAAGCCGTCCGGGTAGCCGGCCTCGGCGAGCAGCGCCTTGGCCTTGGCGGGGTCGTGCTCGTACGTGGTGACGTCCTCGCTGTACCCGTTCACGGACTTCGGGATGAACTGGGTGGCGGGCTCCGTGCCCTCGGGGAGGGTCTGCGCGATGAGGGCGTCCTTGTCGATCGCGTGGGCGATCGCCTGGCGCACCCTGACGTCCTGGAGCTCCTCCTTCTCCTGGTTCAGGCCCAGGTAGAGGATGGTGAACGGGTCGCGGGCCACCACGTTGAAGCCGGCCTCGGACAGGGCCGCGGTGTCCGCGGGGGCCACGAGGTCGTAGCCGTCGATGTCCCCGGCCTCGAGCGCCTGACGGCGGGCCACCGGGTCGTCGATCACGCGGAAGGTGATGTCCGTGACCTCGCCGCCCTCGCCCCAGTAGTCCTCGTTGGCGGTGAGCTTGACGTCCTCGCCCACGCTCCAGGACTCGAACTTGTAGGGGCCGGTGCCGGTGGGGTGTGCCCGGGCGTACTCGGACATCTGGGGCGACTCGGCGGTGCCGCCGACCTCGTCCGCCTTGTACTCCTCGAGCGCCTTCGGCGACTGCATGGCGAAGGCCGGCAGGGACAGGGAGGAGATGAAGCCCGCGAACGGCTGTGCCAGCGTGATCTTCACCTCGTGCTCGCCGGTGGCCTCGCACTCCTTGTAGACGGCGTCCTCGGGCTTGTCCGCGAAGCCGCGGAACAGCTTGCCGTAGTAGTACGAGAGGGTCTCCGACTGCTGGATGCCCGTGAAGTTGTACCAGCGGTCGAAGTTGGCGCACACGGCCTCCCCGTTGAACGGCTCGCCGTCGTGGAAGGTCACGCCCTCCTTCAGCTGGAACGTGTGGGTCAGGCCGTCCTCCGAGGACTCCCAGGACTCGGCCAGCAGCGGCGCGGGGTCCGCGGTGCCCGGCTTCGTGCCCACGAGGCCCTCGAAGATCTGACGGGAGACCCGGAAGGTCTCGCCGTCGGAGGCGAAGGCCGGGTCCAGGGTCTTCGGGTCGGAGGAGGCGGCGAAGATGAACGAGCCGTCCACTTGGGCGGCGTCGCCCCCGCCCGAGCCGCCGGAGCCGCCGCCGTCGCGCTGGCTCTGGGCGCAGCCGGTGACGAGCAGGGCGCCGGCCGCGGTGAGCGCGGCGGCGGACAGGAGTCGGTGACGCAGACGGGTGGCCATGGGGGCTCCTCCGGGAGAGGTCTCAGCCGAGACGCGGGTGCGAGGGGACCGCGCCGTCGGGTGTGACCTCGGGCACGCTCCTGGACGTGACTATAGCCACAAGCGCGGGCGGGGACGCAACGCAGGCCGCGTCTGCGCGTGCGGCACGGCGCCCTCAGGCCCCGGTGGGCACCCGCTCCCGACGCGCGGCGGCCCGCTCGCGGACCCAGCGCAGCACGTCCTCCGGACGGTTGGTGGTGAGCTCCTGCACTCCCTGGGCGAGGAGGAACTCGGCGTCCTCGCGCTCGTCGACGGTCCACACCCGCAGGCGTCGCCCCGCCGCCAGCCACGCCTTCACGTCCGCCAGGTGCTCCCGCACGTAGGCCACGGAGGGCCCCGCCAGCCCGGCTCGGCCGCGCCAGACGAGCGCCTCGGACCCCGCCAGCGACTGACGCGCCGCCGCACGCACCGCCGCCCGGCTCAGCGGCCCCCGCGCGAGCCGGGTCGGCAGCTCCGTCGGCATGAGGTCCATCAGGGGGCAGAGGGGGTCCGTGCCGGCCAGCGGAGCCACGTGGCGCAGCGCGTCCGGATGGAAGCTCATGAGGGACACCTGCACCTGACCCACCCGGCCGGTCTCCGGGTCCCAGCCGGCCCGCAGCAGCTCCCGCAGCACCCGCTCCTCGAGCTCATGCCCGAACGGGGAGGGATGCTTGAGCTCCACGGCCAGACGCAGCGGCCGGTCCGCGGCCGTCGCGATCGCCAGGAGGTCGGCCAGGGTGAGCACCTGCTCCCCCGCGCCGCCGTACGCGGCGGGCGGCGCCGTCGTCGTGGCGGGCTCGGCCCCCGGACGCCGGGCGTGCCACGAGACGACGTCGAGACCGCGCAGACGATCCAGCGTGTGGTCCGCGACGGCGCCGCGCCCGTCCGAGGTGCGGTCCACGGTGGGGTCGTGCCAGCAGACGACCTCGCGGTCCCGCGTGAGCTGGACATCGCATTCGAGACCGTCCGCGCCCACGGCGAGGGCGTGGAGCATGGCGGCGCGGGTGTGCTCGGGGAAGGCGGCGGAGGCGCCGCGGTGGGCGATCACGAGGGCGGGCACGCCGCCAGGCTAGGGAGCGCGTGTGCCGGCCACGTCACCGCAGGGTGCCCGGCTGGTTAACTGGTGGGGACCATTCGGTGCACGCGATCAGGAGCCTCCCGTGTCCTTCTCCCCCGACCCCGCCCAGCAGCTGCTCAGCGCCGGCGCCCTCGAACGCGCGGCGGGCCTGCGGCGCATGAAGGCCGTCGCCCTGGGGCTGCTCATCCTGCTGGCCGTGGTGTTCGTGGTCGCGTTCCCGTTGCAGGACACCCACCCGGTGTGGGGCTACGTGCGCGCCGCCGCGGAGGGCGGCATGGTCGGCGCGCTGGCGGACTGGTTCGCGGTCACGGCGCTGTTCCGCCACCCGATGGGTGTGCCCGTGCCGCACACCGCCCTGATCCCGCGGAAGAAGGACCAGCTCGGCGCCGCGCTGACCGAGTTCGTGCAGGAGAACTTCCTGGACTCGGAGGTCGCCCACGAGAAGGTCGACGGACTGAAGGTGGCCGAGGCCGCCGGCGGCTGGCTGCGCCGTGAGGAGAACGCGGCCCGCACCGCCCGGGAGATCGCGACCGCGGCCCGGGGCGCCATGGCCGCGGCCGACGACGACGCCGTCCAGGAGCTGCTGCGCCAGCTGATGGAACGCCACATGGTGGCCCCGGACTGGTCCCCCACACTCGCGGGCGTGCTGGAGGACGTGGTGGCCGGACGGCACCACGAGCGCGTGGTGGACCTCGTGGTCGCCCACACCGGGGACTGGGTGGCCGCCCACCCCGAGCTGTTCGTCGAGACGGTGCGCCGTCGCTCCCCCGAGTGGAGCCCGGACCTCGTGGACCGCCTCCTCGCCGAGCGACTGCACGCCGAGACCCTCAAGTATCTCGCCGGCATCCGACGCGACCGGCAGCACGAGGCCCGCCGCGCCGTCGACGACTGGCTCGACCGCCTCGCCGACGAGATGCGGAACGAGCCGGCCACCCGCGCCTCGGTGGAGCGGTTCAAGCGGAACCTGTTCGCGGACGAACGGCTGCGTGCGTGGGCCGGGCGGGCCTGGGTCTCCCTGCGGGACTCGCTCCTGGACGCGCTCGAGGACCCGTCCTCCGACCTGCACCGCGCGCTCGTGGCCGCCCTGCGCGACCTCGGCGCCCGCCTGCAGGAGGACCCCGAGCTGCGCGACCGCGTGGACGGCCACGCCCGCCGCGCCGCGGCGTATGCGCTGAGCTCCTACGGCCCGGCGCTCACCGGGGTGATCGAGGAGACGGTCGCCCGCTGGGACGGCGAGCAGACCGCGCGCACCCTCGAGCTGTTCGTGGGCAAGGACCTGCAGTTCATCCGCATCAACGGCTCGGTCGTCGGCGCGCTCGCGGGCCTGGCGATCCACGGGGTGGCGACACTGTTCCTCTGAGACGGACCCGCTGCCCCGCACTTTCGAACGTGACATGGGGCGAATGGGCGCTTTCGAACGTGAGATAGGGCCTCTCTCACGTTCGAAAGCGCGGGGGCGGGGGCGACGGACGCGCGGGGGCGGGGCCGTCAGGCGGCGGGCTTGCCCTTCTTCTGCCTGTCGTCCTTCTCGTCCTTGCCGCCGGGCAGGGCGCGACGGATCGCGCCGAAGACGCCGCCGTCGTCCTTGGCGCCCGCCGACTCCCCCTCGGCGCGCCCCTGTGCGGCGCCCTCGCGGATCTCGCCGGGGATCACCATCGGCAGGGGGCTGAAGAGCTCCGCGGCGTTCTCCATCACGGCCTTGCCCATGGCGCGGTTGCCCACGCCGCCGATCACGGCGCCCACGCCGAACGGCACGGCGCGGCCCACGAAGCCGGCACCCTGCCGCAGGCGCATCTTGCGCATGAACGTCCTCTTGAGGCGATCCACCACGAACGCGCTGATGCCGGTGCCCGATGCGGTGCCCGCGAGCGCGTTGAGGCTGGACTGCGGGTCGTAGGGACGGCCGGCCTTGGCGGCGGCCTCGCGGAGCAGCTCCTTGGCGTCGTCGCCGAGCATGAGGCCCATGACGAGGGCCTGGGCGCGCTGCGGGTCCTGCGTGGTGATGCCGTGCAGCTCGGCGAGGGACTGCGCGTAGAGGGCGGTGGCCTCCATGAAGCCGGCGACCGCGGCACCGGACAGGCCGAGCGCGGCCACGGTGCCGATGCCCGGGACGATCGCGGTGCCGCCCACGGCGGCACCGGCCCCCGTGACGGTGGTCAGGTACTGCTGCCCGAGCCGCTCGGCGAGACGCTCCGGGCTCTCCCCCGGGTGCTTCGCCGCCATGCGCTGGATGTTCTTCAGGACCAGGGGGCGCTGGACCGCCAACACCGTGGAGAGGGCCTTCTCGAAGCCCTCCGTGGGCTCGCCGTTCTCATCGAGTGCCGACTTCAGCCCGAAGTCCTTCACCTTCCCGGACGCGTACCGGCCGATCGTCGAGTTCTTTGCCATGCGCGCCACAGTATCGGCGCGCGACCCCCGCGGTCAGGACCCGGGCGTCGCCGCGCGCAGGGAGTGCTCGAGGAAGATGCGCACGTCACGGACCTCGTCGGGGCCGGTCCCGTGCAGGATCCCGGGGTAGGTGCGCACGGTCAGGCGGGTGTGCTCCTCGGCCCACGCGCGGGTGTGGGCGACGGCGTCCGGATGGATCACGGGATCCTCGGCGTCCCGGCCCCAGAAGAACGGGCGCGGGCCCGGTCCCTCGGCCGGGGAGTCGAGCATGGCCAGCAGCTCGTTGTCGACGGCGAAGCCGCTCAGGCCCACACCGCAGGTGAACGCCTCGGGGCGCAGACGCAGGACCGTCGTCGCCATGGCCATGCCCTGGGAGAAGCCGAGCACCGAGACCGTGCGGAAGCCGGCCGCCACGACCTCCTCGGCGGAGAGCACGTCGAACACGCGGTGGGCGGCGGCGAGCACCTGGGCGAAGTCGGACTGCAGCAGCAGGTCGAGCAGGAACCAGCCGTGCGCGCCGGGGTCGCCCGGGCCTTCGGACGCCGTCTCGTCGATCTCGAAGCCGCCGCGCACCGCCAGGCCGGTGCACCGCTCCGGGAGCATCGGGAAGTGGCGGCGCGCCGCGCGGACCTCGTTGGAGCCGTAGCCGTGGAACACGAGCACCAGGTCCGTGCCCGCGCGCTCCGCCGGCGGGCGCGACCACACCACGCTGTGGCCGGAACTGATCGTCTCGGTGACTGGTGGGGGCGTGGGGCTCATGGCTCCATCCTAGGGAGGACCCCCGACCGGGCGTCATGCCTGGTCAGGGGCCGTTTTCGCGTGGGCCCTGCGGGGATCGAACCCGCGACCGGCGGATTAAAAGTCCGATGCTCTGCCAGCTGAGCTAAAGGCCCCCACCCGCGGCCGACGACGACGGCGTGCGGCCGACGACGGCGACCCTCGCGGGTGCCCTCCGATGGTAGCCCAGGCGCCCGGGGCACTACCGTGGACGGGGCCGCCGCCTCCGGCGACCACATCCCCACCCCGATGCGCCCTCGAAGGGAGCCCGCCCATGGCACGTCACCGCCTGCCCGCCGGCCGCGGCGCCAGCTCGAGCGCCTCGGGCGTGCTGCGCCCCCACCGGCCCCGCCTCTCGGAACCGCAGGAGCTCACGCACTTCGCCGGCGGCGAAGACCCGCAGGAAGTGGCCGCGGCGGCCTCGCGCCTGGCCCACGCCCTCGTGGCCGGCGGCCGCGCGGAGGAGGACCCGGCCATCGTCGAGCGGCTGGTCGGGCTGGTCCGCGAGCTGGGCGTCGAGACGCTCGCCGAGCTGTGGGCGGACGCCCCGCCCGTCTCGCTCGCCGGCGCCCTCTGGCGCCTCTACGCGCTGCAGGAGGCGACGACCCGCGACGGCGAGCGCTGGGCCGCCTGGTACCGCGCCGGGCACGCCGCCTACGCCTCGCGCGTCGTGGCGGGCGCCGTCGAGCCGCCGGGGCCGGCCGAGCTGCGCCGCCTCACGGACACGATCCTCACGGGCGCCTACCGCTCCGAGATCGACGTCGCGTTCGAGCGCGCCGCGGCCTACGCCCGCGTCGTGGCCCTGGGCCAGGTCGAGCACGCCGAGGGCTCCGAGGCCGCCGCCCCGGACCGCGCCGCCGCCCTCACCCGCCGGGCCGCGCGCCTGGTCAGCACCGCCGACGCCCTAGAGGCGGCGGGTCGAGCGTTTCGGGACGGATCGCTAGACTGAAGGGGACGGCGCCGGGCCGCTGGTAACCCCGGGCTCCAACACATAGCCGCTGCGAGCGGCCTTCCGCCGAGAGGCGTTCCCGGTCCGGCGTCGTCCTCGAGCCCTTCGCCACCCGTCGACGAGAGAGCGACCCCTGCCCATGTCCCCCCGCATGCCCTGGCTCGTCACGCGCGACACCCCGGCACTGCGCCACATGGCGGACCTCGCCGAGGCCCTGCACCGGGCCGTGCATCTGGTGGCCCAGGTCGCGGGGACCCGCGGACCCGAGGCGGACCGTGCCGCCCGTGAGCTCGAGGAGCTCGACTCGTCCTCGAGCGCCACCCTCATGGCCTTCCTCACCGCGCTGCGCAGCGCCTACGTGACTCCGCTGCCCCGTCAGGACCTCTACCGGCTGGCCAGCGGCGTGCACGCGACCACCCGGCGCGTCGTGTCGGCGGGCGTGCTGATCCAACGGGCCGACCTCGAGGAGCTGCCGACGCATGCCCTCGACGTCCTGGAGACCGTGGGCCGGCAGGCCGAGCTGCTCGCCCGCGGCGCCGCCGAGATGCGCGACCTCGACGCCCTGGAGGCCACGTGGATGCAGCTGCTGCGCGCCTCCCGCCGCACGGAGCGGATCATGGTCGAGTGGCTCGCCGATCTCGGCATGGACCTGCTGCAGCGCGACTACAACCGCCAGCGCGAGGTCGCCTGGGCGCTGCACGCGGCGCTCGAGGCCCTCTCCCGCGTGAACATGGACCTGGGCATGGTGCTCGTCCGTGAGTCCTGAGCCGGTGGAGGCGCCGTGACCGCGGGGCTCGCCGTCGTCCTCGTGCTGCTGTGCGCCGTCGGCGCGCTGATGGGGTTCCGTGACGCCCCCAACGCCGCGGCGCTGCCTGTCCGGTACCGGGCGCTGACCCCGCGCGGAGCCCTCCTCCTGACCGGGGCGGTCAACACCGTGGGCGCCCTGCTGGGCATCGGGCTCATCACGCTGAGCGTGCACTACTTCACCTCGCCCGCGGTGCGCAGCGAGGTCGGCCCCCTGGCCGTGGGCGTGTCCTGCGCGGTGACCCTCGTGTGGGGTCTGCTGCTGTGGTGGCGGCGCCTGCCCGGCTCCAGCACGCACGCGCTGATCTCCGCGCTGGCGGGCAGCCACCTCGCCGTGCGCCTGAGCCTGCACATCGACGTCGCCCACACCATCTTCGACCTCGTCCGCGCCGAGGTGCTGCTCAGCCTGCTGCTCTCGCCCCTGATCGCGTGGGCGCTCGCCCGCCTGCTCACCGCGCCCGCCATGCGGCTCGCCACCCGCGGCACCACGGTCAACGTCCAGCACCGGGCCCGCGTCGCGTTGGGCATCTCCGCCAGCGCCATGGCCATGGGCCACGGCCTGCAGGCCGGTCAGCGCATGGGGGTGCTGTGGGCCGCCGTGCTGGTGGGGTCCGGGTCCGTCCTGGCGCCGGACGCCCTGACGGCCGAGTTCGTGGGGGGCGCGTTCCTGTTCGCCCTCGCGGTCGGGCTCGGCACGCTGGGCGGCGCCTGGCGGATCGCCTGGACCCTCACCGAGCGTCTCGTGCGCCTCGACCCCCTGCGGGCGTCCGTGGCCGCCGTCATCCCCGCGGGCCTGCTGTTCGTCGGATCCCTGGTGTTCCACCTGCCCCTGTCCTCCACCCACACGGCGACGGCGGCCATCGTGGGCGCCGGCCAGACGCAGACCTACGCGTCCGTGCGCTGGCCCACCGTGCTGCGCGTGGTCGGCTGGTGGCTGCTCACGCCGGTGGCCTGCGCCCTCCTCGGCCTCCTCGGCACGCTGGCCCTCCTCCCGCTGGCCTGAGGCCGCGCCCGACGACGACGCCCGGCCCCGCAGACGCCGCGACCCCGCCCGGCGTGCGGCCGGACGGGGTCGGGGACGGAGCGCGGGGCGGCTCAGCCGAAACGGCCGGAGACGTAGTCCTCGGTCTGCTGGCTCGAGGGGTTGTTGAAGATGACGTCGGTGTCGTCGTACTCGATCAGCTTGCCGGGCTTGCCGACGCCCTGGATGTTGAAGAACGCGGTCTTGTCCGCCACGCGCGCGGCCTGCTGCATGTTGTGCGTGACGATGATGACCGTGTACTCCTCCTTGAGCTCGTTGATCAGGTCCTCGACGGCGAGGGTGGAGATCGGGTCGAGCGCGGAGCAGGGCTCGTCCATGAGGATCACGTCGGGCTGCACCGCGATGGAGCGGGCGATGCACAGACGCTGCTGCTGACCGCCGGAGAGGCCGGAGCCGGGCTTGTCGAGGCGGTCCTTGACCTCGTTCCACAGGTTGGCGCCGCGCAGGGACTTCTCCACGAGCTCGTCCGCACGGGACTTGTTCAGGCGGGTGCCGTTGAGCTTGTAGCCGGCCAGCACGTTGTCGCGGATGGACATCGTGGGGAACGGGTTCGGGCGCTGGAAGACCATGCCGATCTGGGAACGGACGCGGACCGGGTCCACACCGGGCCCGTAGATGTCCTCGCCGTCGAGCAGGAGCTGGCCGTCCACGGTGGCGCCGGGGAGCACCTCGTGCATGCGGTTGATGCTGCGCAGGAAGGTGGTCTTGCCGCAGCCGGAGGGGCCGATGAAGGCAGTGACGGAGCGGGGGGCGATGTCGATGTTGACGCCCTCGACGGCCTTGAACTTGCCGTAGAAGACATCGACGTCGACGGCCTGGATGCGCTTGGACATGAGTGGTTCTGTTCCTTCGTGGAAGTCTCTGGGGGGGGTGCGACGGGGTCGGGGCCGGCCGCCCGGGGGATTCCGGGCGGCCGGGCCTCACCGGCCCTTCTTGGGGGCGAACGCCTTGGCGATGAACCGTGCCGCCAGGTTGAGCAGCATGACGATGGTGACGAGCAGCAGGGCGGCTGCCCAGGCGCGGGCGGTCGAGGGGTCCGCCGCCGTAGGCGAGGTCGGGGCGACCAGCTGGCGGTAGATGTACACCGGCAGCGCGGTCATCCAGTTGTCGAACGGGTTCCAGTTGATGCTGGTGGCGAAGCCGGCCGTCACGAGGATCGGCGCGGTCTCGCCCGCCACGCGGGCGATGGCCAGGGTGACGCCGGAGGCGATGCCGGAGATCGCGGTGGGCAGGACCACCTTGGCGATGGTCTGCCACTTGCGCACGCCGAGGGCGTAGGCGCCCTCGCGCAGCTCGTTGGGCACCACACGGAGCATCTCCTCCGTGGATCGCACGACCACGGGGATCATGAGCACCGAGAGCGCGATCGCGGCCGTGAGACCCATCTGCACGGACTGCAGTGCGGTGGACTTGCTGCCGGTGACCAGGGTCAGGACCCACGTGATCGCGGCGTAGGCGAAGAGGCCGGCCACGATCGAGGGGATGCCGGTCATGACGTCCACGAAGAACACGATGGCGCGGGAGAACCAGCCGCCGCGGCTGTACTCCACCAGGTAGATGGAGGTGAGCATGCCGATCGGCACGGAGATCAGGGTCGCGATGATCGTGATCACGACGGTGCCGATCAGGGCGTGGCCGAAACCGCCCGCGAGCCCGCCGGCGGGCTTGCCGTCCTCCACCCACGCCGAGTCGTCGATGCCGGTGATGCCCTTCATGTCGTACGCCATGATCTGCGGGTTGGCGATCAGGGTCGGCAGACCGGCGGAGAGGACCGACCACAGCACGGAGACCAGCGGCACCAGGGCCACGAGGAACGCCAGCCACACGAGGTTGCGGCACAGGCCGTCTGCGGCGCGGCGCCGGTTCTCCATCACGCGGGTGGCCACGTAGAGCCCCGCGATGTAGAGGATGGCGGCGATGATCACGAAACCGACGACGTTGAAGGCGCCGCTGAGCAGCACGGTCAGGCCGGCGGCGACGACGGCCGCGGCAGCTGCGACGGCCATCCAGGTCCAGCCGGGCTTCTGACCCTCGGTCAGGGAGTGACGCCGCGGCGTCACGCTGTCCTCGGTGGCCCGGGGAGAAGTCGAGACAGTGCTCATGTCAGTTGGCTCCCGAGAATTCCTTGTGCTTGTTCACGATCGCGCGGGCGATCATGTTCACCGCCAGGGTGATGATGAAGAGCATGAGACCGGCAGCGATCAGCTCGTGCAGGCGCATGTTGAACGCCTCGGGGAAGTTGAGCGCGATCTCCGACGGGATCGTCTGGTTCCTGCCGGACTCCACGAGCGACCAGGAGAAGACGCCGCCGGAGAGCACCATGGTGACCGCCATGGTCTCGCCGAGCGCGCGGCCGAGGCCGAGCATGATCGAGGAGACGATGCCGGCCCGGGCGAACGGGAACACGGTCATCTTGATCATCTCCCAGCGCGTGGCGCCGAGGCCGAGCGCGGCCTCCTCGTGGAGCTTCGGGGTCTGGGTGAAGATCTCACGGCAGAGCGCGGTGATGATCGGCAGGACCATCACGGCCAGCACGACGCCCGAGGTCAGCAGGGTGCGGCCCGTGGTGGTGGCCGAGCCGCCGAAGAACGGGATGAAGCCCAGGTTCTCGTTGAGCCAGCCGTAGATCGGCACCATCAGCGGAGCGAGCGTCAGCCAGCCCCACACGCCGTAGACCACGGAGGGGATCGCGGCCAGCAGATCGATCACGAAGCCCACCGACTGCGCGATGCGCGGGGGCGCATAGTGCGAGATGAACAGGGCGACACCGATCGCGACCGGGGTGGCGATGAGCAGAGCGATGATCGACACCATCACGGTGCCGGCCATGAGCGGCCACACGTACTGGAAGAAGGAGTCCGCAGACACGAGCTCCGCGCCCGGCTGCAGGGCAGGCCATGCCTCCGTCAGGAGGAAGACCGCCACGAAGGCGAGCACGAGCAGGATCAGGACGGCGGCCGCAAGGGCCCCGCCGGAGAGGAGCTTGTCTCCGGCGGCTCCGCGGCGGGGGCCGCGCAGGCTGGACGGCTTCGGTGCCGCCTCGTTGGTGGTTGAGGACACAGTGCCTTCCCTCAGATCGACGTGCGTGGTGATGGACGGGCCGCGACGAACGAGAGCCCTGACGCGGCTTCAGCCGCCGGGCCCGTGGGGCCCGGCGGCCGAAGCGGCGGTGGGTCAGCCGACAAGAAGCGACATCAGCCCTTGACCGAGATGGCCTCGATGCGCTCCATGGCCTTCTTGCGGGTGTCCTCGGAGATCGGGGCGTTGCCCGCGGACTCCTCGGCGGTCTTCTGACCGTCCTCGGACACGACGTACTCGGCGAAGGCCTTGACCTGGTCCACGGTCTCCTGCGACTCGTACTGGTTGCAGTAGATGTGGTAGGAGACCAACACGACGGGGTACACGCCGGACTCGTCGGTGGCGCGGTCGAGCTCGATCGAGCCGTCCTCCTTGGCCTCGGACTTCTCGACGGTCGCGGCCGCGGCCTCGGCGGAGTACTTCACATACTCCTCGCCGACCTTCACGGACACGGTGCCCAGCTCGCCCACGGCGGAGGCGTCGGCGTAGGTGATGGCGCCCTCGGTCTGGGAGGCCAGGCCCACGACACCCTTGGTGCCCTGGGCGGACTCGGCGGTGATGTCGGACGGCCAGGTCTCGACCTCGTCATAGGACCAGGCATCGCCGGCGGCCTCGGTGAGGTAGGCGGTGAAGTTCTCGGTGGTGCCCGAGTCGTCGGAACGGTGCACGACGGTGATCGGGGTGTCGGGCAGCTCGACGCCCTCGTTCTGCGCGGCGATGGCCTCGTCGTTCCAGTTCTTGATCTCGCCGGAGAACACCTTGGCGATGGTCTCGGCGTCCATCTTGACCTCATCGACGCCCGGCAGGTTGTAGGCCACGGCGATCGGGGAGATGTAGGCCGGCACGTGGAACGCGCCCTCGTCGCCGCAGTTCTCCTTGGCGGACTCAGCCTCCTCCTCCTTGAGGGCCGCGTCGGAGCCGGCGAAGGAGGTGGCGCCGGCGAGGAACTTCTCACGACCGGCACCGGAGCCGTCCGGGGAGTACTGCACGGTCAGGTTCGGAGCGGTCTCGGTGACGCCCTGGGTCCAGGCGGTCATGGCCGCCTCCTGCGAGGAGGCGCCGGCGCCGACCAGGTTGCCCTGGACCTCGGAGGTGGTGCCCTGCTCGCCCCCGGCGGAGCCGGAGGCATCGGAGCCGCCGTTGCCGCTGTCCGCGGAGGAGCAGGCGGTCAGGGCGATGGCGGCCACGGACAGGAGGGCGGCGGAGCGGCCGAAGCGGTGAGCCTTCACGAAGAGCCTCTTTCAATCGGATGACGACGGTGAGGGCAGAGCGTCCGGCTGGCCCGGTTCTGCACCGCACCCGACCGTACGGTCCAGAGGTGAATCGAGTGCTCGGCCGGGGTGAACAGATGGTGAACGGGAGCGGCATTCGCAGGAATGATCTGTGCCGTGGACCACAATGCTTGGTTGAGCCTCGCACGGCGAGGGCTCCCCGGCGTCGGACTAGGCTGGCCGCATGACGGACCGCTTCGCCACCGCCACGGGCACGGTGCCGATGGTCGACCCCCAGACCCGCGGGGAGCGCCTCGGCCGCTTCCTGCGTCGGCGCGCCCGTGCGGGTTGGTCCCGCGTCCGCTCCTCCGTGGGCCAGGCCGCCCTCGTCGCGGTCTGCGCGGTGGGCGCCTATTGGTTCGCGGAGACCATCCTGGGCCACCAGCAGCCCCTGTTCGCCTCCACCGCCCTGCTGATCGCCCTCGGCTTCCAACGGGAGCCGAAGCTGCGCAAGGTGGCCGAGGTCGCCGTCGGCTGCACCGTCGGCATCCTGATCGGGGACCTGCTCATGGTCGGGCTCGGCCGCGGCCTGTGGCAGGCCTCGGTGGTCCTGTTCGTGTCCGTGATGGTGGCCCGGTTCCTGGACTCCGGCGCCACATTCACGATGCAGATGTCCCTGCAGTCCGTCCTCGTGGTCCTCCTGCCCACCGGCACGGGAGGGCCGTTCGTCCGCAGCCAGGACGCGATCGTGGGCGGCGTCCTGGCCCTGCTCGTCACGTTCCTCTCGCCCCAGGACGTGCGCCGTCCCGCGGTGCGTCAGCTGGGTGGACTCTACGACTCGATCGCCACGGTGCTGCGCGACCTCTCCCGGGCCCTGCGGGAGAACGACTCCCGCACCGCCTGGATGGCGCTCGTGGCCAGCCGCGGCACGCACACCACGCTGGAGGCGCTGCGCAAGGAGCTGCGCGTCACGCATGAGCAGACCGTGTTCAACCCGCTGCACCGCTCCTCGCGCTCCTTCGTGGAGGACGCGGTGAACGCGGCGGACCGCTCGGACCTGGCGGTGCGCTCCCTGCGGATCGTGGCCCGGCGGGTGGTCTCGGTCCTGGACGAGGGTGTGTTCGACGACGACGACCGCGAGCGCCTGGCCGCCTGGTTCGACGACGCCGCGGACGCCGTCGAGATCCTGCACCGCTCCCTCGTGGAGCCGCAGGCCGAGGGCCGCCATCGCTCGCTGTCCGTGGCGCGGGACGCCCTGGGGGCGTCCGCGTCCGCGCTGGACCCGCACCAGCTGGGCGGCGGGTCCGTGCACGGCGAGGCGCTCGTGATGCTGCTGCGGCCCATGATGGTGGACCTCATCGAGGCCACGGGCGCCGAGCACGACGAGGCGCGCGGCTACCTGCCCCGCGTCTGAGCCCGACGGCGGCGCGCGGCCCCGGCGGTCGACGGCGGGGCCGTGCGCGGGCCGGCTAACGCGTCCGCCCCGGATCCTAGAGTGGGCGCATGGCCACCAAGACCGCCCCGAAGCGCGCCCCCGGATACCGCTGCACCGAGTGCGGCTGGACCACCGTGAAGTGGGTCGGCCGCTGCGGGGAGTGCCAGTCGTGGGGCACGGTCGAGGAGATCGGGCTGACGTCGACCACCGGTCGCACGCGCGCGGCCACGGTCGCGGAGGTCGCGCCGCGCATCGCGGACGTGGACGCCACGCTGGCCTCGTTCCGCTCCACGGGGGTGCGTGAGCTGGACCGCGTGCTCGGCGGCGGCCTCGTGCCGGGCGCGGTGATCCTGCTGGCCGGCGAGCCGGGCATCGGCAAGTCCACGCTGCTGTTGGACGTGGCCGCCCAGACGGCGCGCGGCGCGGGCGGCGGCGGTCCGCGCTCGGTGCTGTACCTGACGGGCGAGGAGTCGGCGGCGCAGGTGCGCTCCCGCGCAGACCGGATCGGGGCGATCGCGGAGACCCTGCGTCTGACGGCGGAGACGGACCTGGGCCGGGCGCTGGGGCAGATCGAGCGGACTGACCCGGAGCTGGTGATCGTGGACTCCGTGCAGACCCTGCAGTCCACCGAGGTGGACGGGATCGCCGGGGGCGTCAGCCAGGTGCGCGAGGTGGCGGCCAGCCTCATCCGCACGGCCAAGGAGAAGGGGATCACCACGGTCCTGGTGGGCCACGTGACGAAGGACGGGACCATCGCCGGCCCGCGGCTGCTCGAGCACCTCGTGGACGTGGTCTGCCAGTTCGAGGGGGACCGCCACTCACGGCTGCGCCTGGTGCGTGCGGTGAAGAACCGCTTCGGGCCCACGGACGAGGTCGGCTGCTTCGACCTGCGGGAGGACGGCATCGAGTCCCTGGACGACCCCTCCGGCCTGTTCCTCTCGGGCGTCTCGGAGCCGGTCGAGGGCACGTGCGTGACGGTGACGCTCGAGGGCCGGCGCCCGCTCGTGGCCGAGGTGCAGTCCCTGCTCACCCCGTCCGCCGGCGGCAGCCCGCGCCGCACCGTCTCCGGCGTGGACGCGGCGCGCGTGAACATGCTCCTGGCCGTGCTCCAGCGCCGGGCCCGTTTCGCCCTCGCCCAGGACGACTGCTACGTGGCCACCGTGGGCGGCGTGCGACTCTCGGAGCCCGCCTCGGACCTGGCCGTGGCCGTCGCCGTGGCCTCGGCGAAGCTCTCGGCCCCCGTCCCGCAGGGGATGATCGCGGTCGGCGAGCTCGGGCTTGCCGGGGAGGTGCGCCCCGTGCCCGGCATCGGGCGACGGGTGCGTGAGGCCGCGCGGCTGGGCTTCACCCGCGCGCTGGTCCCCCGCTCCCCCGAGCCGCTCGGGGAGGTCCCGGCGGGCTTCACGGTGGCGGAGGTCGGCTCGATCGGCGAGGCCCTCGCCACGATCCCCACCTGGACCGGCGGCGACCCGGCCGCACGTCCGGAGGCCGGCCCCGGCCGCTGACGGCGCGCCCGGCTCAGCGGGACGGCGACGGCGACGGGTCAGTGGTCGTGGCGGGCGCCGCGGACGGCGAGGCCGACGCCGAGGCTGAGGCGGGCGCCGGAGCTGAGGCGGACCCCGACGGGGAGGTGCTGCCGCTCGAGGAGGGGGTGGCCGAGGAGCCGCCGTCCTGGGCCCCCGGGGCGAGCTCCTCGAGGATCTTCAGCGCGACGGGGCGGGAGGTGACGTCGCCGAGGCTGACCGTCAGCAGATGGGGTCCGGGCTCCGCGAGAGCGCCGAGTCGGCCGCAGTCCTGGCTCGAGGCACGGCCGGACCAGCGGTACACGGCGGTGAGCTCCTCGTGCGGGTACAGCACCCGCTGGGCCTCCGCGGGGTCCGCCTGGCAGATGCGGGTGGAGAAGACGTCGTCGCCCTCGGCCGTGCGGATCCTGAACTCCTGTCGGGCCGTGCCCACATCCGTGCGGCACGGGGTCGAGGAGAGGTTCGTGATGCCCAGGCGCAGCTCGGCCTCCTCGCCCCGCTGGTACTCGGACCGGTCCGCGGAGGCGGTGATCCGCAGGTCCGAGGGCTGGCACTCGGCCGCGTCCTCGAGGGCCACGGTGGGCGAGGCGGAGCCGGACTCGGCGTCCGTCGCCGGGGCGGGCGACGGGGAGTGCACCGGCGTCGGGGCGGCGGAGGGGTCGGCGTCCTCGGAGGAGAAGGCGCCGATCCCGGCGCGGACGAGCGCCACGACGGCCCACCCCACCAGGAGCAGGAGCACGAGGGCGAGCAGGGCGGCCACGAGCCGCCGGCGGCGGTAGACGGCGGGGGACGGCTTCGACCCGGGGGAAGTCGGACGAGACGGCATGCGATCCAGGGTAGGCGGCGGCGCGCCCTACAGTGGACGCCATGCCCGCGCCCGCCCCCCTCGTCCCGCCCACGGTGGACGTGCCGCGCCTGCACGACGCGGTGCTGGGCTGGTTCGCCGTCCACGCCCGGGACCTGCCCTGGCGCAGCCCGGACTGCTCCCCGTGGGGCGTGCTCGTCTCGGAGATCATGCTCCAGCAGACCCCGGTCGTGCGGGTGCTGCCCCGCTGGCGGGAGTGGCTGGAGCGCTGGCCCACCCCCGCGGACCTGGCCTCCGCCCCCACCGCAGACGTGCTCACGGCCTGGGACCGGCTCGGCTACCCGCGCCGGGCCCTGCGCCTCCAGGAGGCCGCCCGGGCCGTCGTCGAGCGCCACGACGGCCGGGTGCCGGCCGACCCCGCCGCCCTGCGCGCCCTGCCCGGCATCGGCGAGTACACGGCCGCGGCGGTCGCGAGCTTCGCGTTCGGCATCCCCGAGACCGTCGTGGACACCAACGTGCGCCGGGTGATCGCGCGCGCGGTCGCGGGTGAGGCCCTGCCCGGCAGGTCGCTGACCCGCGCCGAGATGCGCCGCGCCCAGGCCCTCATGCCCGAGGACCCCACCCGCGCCAACGCGTGGAACGCGGCCGTCATGGAGCTCGGGGCCCTCGTCTGCACCGCCCGCTCCCCCGCCTGCGAGCGCTGCCCCCTGGCGGAGACGTGCGCGTGGGTCGCGGCGGGCTCCCCGCCGCCGGTGGAGGTGCCGCGCGGCCAGGCCTGGGCCGGCACGGACCGTCAGGTGCGCGGGGCCGTGATGGCCGCCGTCCGCGAGCACGGGCGCGTGGCCGAGGCGGAGGTGCCCGCCGTCGTCGTGGCCGGGGGGCGGCTCGGGTCGCACCGCCCCGACGACGCGCAGTGGGCGCGGTGCGTGGCCGGGCTCGTGTCGGACGGGCTGCTGGCCCGGGACGACGACGGCGGCCTCACCTTCCCGGACTGACCTCGCCGGGGCACGGGGCGGCCCGCGGTGCGGCGGATCAGAGGCGGCGGATCATCCGCGTGTTGCCGAGGGTGTTCGGCTTGACCCGGGCGAGGTCCAGGAACTCGGCGACGCCCTCGTCCGTGGAGCGCAGCAGTTCCGCGTAGACCTCCGGGTCCACGGCGGACTGGTCCGCCATCACCTCGAAACCGTGCCGGCGGAAGAACTCGACCTCGAAGGTCAGGCAGAAGACCCGCTCGACGCCCACGGCCCGCGCCCGGCCCAGCAGCTCCTCGATGACCAGGTGCCCGACGCCGGCCCCCCGGTGGGCCTCCGAGACGGCGAGGGTGCGGACCTCGGCGATGTCCTGCCACATCACGTGGAGGGCGCCGAAGCCGGCCAGGGTCCCATCCGCCTCCTCGGCGACCACGAACTCCTGGATGGCCTCGTAGTAGGCCACAGCCTCCTTCTGGAGCAGCACGCGCTCCCGCGCCAGCGGCTCCACGAGCGCCTGGATGACCGGGACGTCCTGGGTCCGCGCCGAGCGGAGGGTGAGGGGGCGGTCGGCAGGCATGGGGTCCAGTCTAGGCACGGACATCCCGACCCCGGACAGACGGGAGCCCCCGTCCCGGCGGACCGGGCGGGGGCTCCCGCGGCGTCGACGGCAGGCTCAGGCCTGCTGCTCGCCCTCGTCCCCGGACAGGAACTTCTCCTGCGCGCCGTCGACACCCTTGTTCACGGTGTCGCCGTGCTCGCCGAGCTTGTCGCCGTGCTGCTCCTGAGCGTTGTCCACGGCCTCGTCGATCTTGTCCGAGTGCTGGTTTGCGAGGTTGTTCAGGTCACCGATACCCATGGGCGGCCTCCTTCTTCTCGGGGCTGCTCCGCGGCCGTCCCGGCGAGTGCCGGGCCGAAGCGGAGACAGGACCACCGTCGAGCGGTCACAGACCACAGTGGCACCGATCCCGCCGCGAGGGAACCCCTCTCGCGCCTGCGGGGAGGCGGGCCGGTTCAGCGGTCCTTCGCGAGGCCGTCCTTGATGCCGGCGGCGGTGTCGCGGACCTCGGCCCCGGCGCCCCGCGGGGGCACGACGACGGCCCGCCGCCTCCTCCCCGAGGGGAGGGGCGACGGGCCGTGGGCACCGGATGCGCGGTCCGGCGTCTCGGATCAGGCCCCGCGGGTCACGCGGAGCGGTCGGCGTCCACCGGATCGCCGGCACCGGACTCGAGCTCGGCCAGGTCCGCGCCCTCCAGGGCTTCCCGGCCGCCGGAGAACGTGAACGTCAGCTCGGCGCCCTCCCCCTCGCCCGTGGTGTCCACGGTGATGAGGGAGCCGGCCGGGATCTCACCGAAGAGGATCTTCTCCGAGAGCTGGTCCTCCACCATCTGCTGGATGGTGCGGCGCAGCGGGCGGGCACCCATGGCCGGATCGTAGCCGCGGTCCGCGAGCAGCTCCTTGGCGGACTGGGTGAGCTCGATGGACAGGTCCTGCTCCGCCAGGCGCTTGCCGAGACGGGAGACGAACAGGTCCACGATCTGCACGATCTCGTGCTTCTGCAGCTGCGGGAACACGATCACGTCGTCCACACGGTTGAGGAACTCGGGGCGGAAGTGCTGGCGCAGCTCCTCCTTGACCTTGCCCTTCATCCGCTCGTACCCGGTGGTGGTGTCCGTGGCCGACTGGAAGCCGGTCATGACGCCCTTGGAGATGTCCCGGGTGCCGAGGTTCGTGGTCATGATGATCACGGTGTTCTTGAAGTCCACCACACGGCCCTGCGAGTCGGTCAGGCGACCGTCCTCGAGGATCTGCAGCAGGGAGTTGAAGAGGTCCTGATGGGCCTTCTCCACCTCGTCGAACAGCACCACGGAGAACGGACGGCGGCGGACCTTCTCGGTGAGCTGGCCGCCCTCCTCGTAGCCCACGTAGCCGGGAGGGGCACCGAACAGACGCGAGACGGTGTGCTTCTCCTGGAACTCGGACATGTCCAGCGTGATGAGCGCGTCCTCGTCCCCGAAGAGGAACTCCGCGAGGGACTTGGCCAGCTCCGTCTTGCCGACGCCGGTGGGGCCGGCGAAGATGAACGACCCCGAGGGGCGGTTCGGGTCCTTCAGGCCCGCGCGGGTGCGGCGGATGGCGCGGGACAGGGACTTGATCGCCTCGTCCTGGCCGATCACGCGGCGGTGGAGCTCCTCCTCCATGTTGCGCAGGCGGTCCGTCTCCTCCTCGGTGAGCTTGAACACCGGGATGCCGGTGGACTTGGAGAGCACCTCGGCGATGAGGTCCTCGTCCACCGTGGCGACGTCGGCGTCCGCGCCGGTGCGCCACGCCTGCTCCTTCTCGCGGCGCTCGTCCCCGAGCTGCTGCTCCTGGTCCCGCAGGCGGGCGGCGCCCTCGAAGTCCTGGCCGTCGATGGCGGCCTCCTTCTGGGTGCGCACCTCCGCGATCCGGGACTCGTAGGCCTTGATCTCCGGCGGCACGGTCATGCGACGGATGCGCAGACGCGCGCCGGCCTCGTCGATCAGGTCGATGGCCTTGTCCGGCAGGTGCCGGTCGGAGACGTAGCGGTCCGCCAGGCCGGCGGCGGCCTTGAGCGCGCCGTCGGTGATGGAGACCTTGTGGTGCGCCTCGTAGCGGTCCCGCAGGCCGCGCAGGATCTCCGTGGCGTCCTCGACGGACGGCTCGGCGACCTGGATCGGCTGGAAGCGGCGCTCGAGCGCGGCGTCCTTCTCGATGTGCTTGCGGTACTCGTCCAGCGTGGTGGCGCCGATGGTCTGCAGCTCACCGCGGGCCAGCATCGGCTTGAGGATGCTGGCGGCGTCGATCGCGCCCTCGGCCGCGCCCGCCCCGACGAGGGTGTGGATCTCGTCGATGAACAGGATGATGTCCCCGCGGGTGCGGATCTCCTTGAGCACCTTCTTCAGGCGCTCCTCGAAGTCGCCGCGATAGCGGGAGCCGGCCACGAGGGAGCCGAGGTCCAGCGAGTAGAGCTGCTTGCCCCTGAGCGTCTCCGGGACGTCGCCGCGGTCGATCGCCTGGGCCAGGCCCTCGACGACGGCGGTCTTGCCGACGCCGGGCTCGCCGATGAGCACGGGGTTGTTCTTGGTGCGGCGGGAGAGCACCTGCATGACGCGCTCCATCTCGCCCGCACGCCCGATGACGGGATCCAGCTTGCCGTCGTGCGCGGCCGCGGTGAGGTTGCGTCCGAACTGGTCCAGCACCACGGAGCCGGCGTTCTGGCCGGCCTCGCCGCCCTGGCCCACCCCGGCGCCGGCGGTCTCCTTGCCGCCCTGGGCACCGCCCTGGTAGCCGGAGAGCAGCTGGATGACCGTCTGACGGACGCGGTTCAGGTCCGCGCCGAGCTGCACGAGCACCTGGGCGGCCACGCCCTCGCCCTCGCGGATCAGGCCGAGCAGGATGTGCTCGGTGCCGATGTAGTTGTGGCCGAGCTGCAGCGCCTCGCGCAGGGACAGCTCGAGCACCTTCTTGGCGCGCGGCGTGAAGGGGATGTGGCCGGGCGGGTTCTGCTGACCCTGGCCGATGTCCTCCTGCACCTTCTCTCGCACGGCGCCCAGGGAGATGTCCATGGACTCCAGTGCCTTGGCTGCGACGCCCTCACCCTCGTGGATCAGACCGAGCAGGATGTGCTCGGTGCCGATGTAGCTGTGGTTGAGCATGCGCGCCTCTTCCTGGGCGAGCACGACCACCCGCCGGGCGCGGTCGGTGAATCTCTCGAACATGGGCACACTCCTTGCGTACGGTCGTGGTCGACACTACGCACCCGGGCCGCGTGCCGCGCGACTGTTCGCCAGCGGGAGAAGCGGCCCGGCCGTCGTCGGGAGGGGCCGGAACGAGGCCCGGGGACGCCGATTCCTCGACGCACCCGGGCGGGGCGCTCACTTGCGCTTCGCGTTGCGGTAGGCCTCCACCACGTCGCGGTGCAGACGGCCCCGGCTCGAGACCTCGTAGCCGTTCTCGGCCGCCCACTTGCGGATCTGGGCGGCCTCGACCTTGGGCGACGGCGGCGCCACGGCGCGGCCCTTCTTCATGTAGGGCTTCAGGAACTCACGGAGTTCCGCAGCGTGCTCCTTCGACAGGTCGATCTCGTAATTGCGACCGTCCAATGCGAAGTTCACGGTCTCATCTGCAGGCGAACCGTCAAGATCATCCACGAGGACCACTTCTACCTTCTGTGCCAACGGTGATTCCCACTTTCTTCTCTCGTGCGCGTGTCCCTGGGTTCCGGTCTTCGCTCTCGGGCTTCTTCCCCGCGTGCTCACGATTCCGGCCGTGCACTTGTGGTGATTCAAGAATACCGCAACAAAGCCGGGCAGAAGGATTCTTCAACGCCGGGGAAGGAATCTCACCGGGCGCGGTCCTCCGGATCAGCCCCCGGCCCTCCCTCGGCTCGGCGTCGGGCCGCCCACTCACGGGCCTCGGCCTCCTCGCGGGCCGCCCGCGCGTCCGCGCCCGAGAGCCGGCGGGCCTGACTCTCGCGCTCGCCCGTGTCCGAACGCAGCAGGGAGCGCATCACCAGCCAGAAGATGAGCCCGAGGCCGATCGAGGGGGCGAGGACGGAGAAGTAGTCCCAGAAGTCGGCCATGTCAGGCCTCCGGCTTGAGCAGCGGGAAGAGGATGGTCTCGCGGATGCCGGCGTCCGTGAACAGCATCACCAGGCGGTCGATGCCCAGGCCGATGCCACCCATGGGCGGGGCGCCGTACTCGAGGGCGCGCAGGAAGTCCTCGTCCAGCTGCATCGCCTCGTCGTCGCCGGCGGCCGCCATCGCCGACTGGGCGGTCAGGCGCTCGCGCTGGATGACGGGGTCGATCAGCTCGGAGAACGCGGTGCCGCGCTCCATGCCGCCGATGATCAGGTCCCAGGCCTCGATGACCCGGTCGTCCGAGCGGTGCGGGCGCGCGAGCGGCTGGGCGGCCGGCGGGTAGTCGTACACGAACGTGGGGTTCATCAGGGTGGGCTCCACGATCTCGCCGAACAGCTCGATCACGAGCTTCTCCGCGTCCCACGCGGGGTCCACCTTGACCTCGTGCTCCGCGGCGATCGCCCGCAGCGTCTCGGCGTCCGTCTCCGGGGTGATCTCGCGGCCCACGGCCTCGGACAGCCCCGGGTACACGGCGACCCAGGCCCACTCGCCGTCGAGGTCGATGACGCCCTTCGCGGTCTCGAGCCGACGCCCGGCGCCCACCGCGTCCGCGGCGTTGAGGATGATCTCCTGCATGCGCTCGGCCATGACGTGCATGTCCGCCCACGCCTCATAGGACTCGAGGGTGGTGAACTCGGGCGAGTGGGTCGAGTCCACGCCCTCGTTGCGGAACACGCGGCCGATCTCGAACACGCGGTCGATGCCGCCGACGACGGCGCGCTTGAGGTACAGCTCGGTGGCGATGCGCAGGGTCATCGGCTGGTCGAACGCGTTGAGGTGCGTCTCGAAGGGACGCGCGAGGGCGCCGCCGTGGACGAGCTGGAGCATCGGGGTCTCCACCTCCACGTAGCCGTGGCCCTCGAGGGTGCGCCGCACCGCCGAGGTGACCTTGGCGCGGGTGTAGACCATGCGGCGGGCCTCCTCGCGCACGATCAGGTCCGCGTAGCGCTGGCGGACGCGGGTCTCCTCGTTCAGGTCCGCGTGCAGCACGGGCAGGGGGCGCAGCGCCTTGGAGGCCATCTCCCATGCCGAGGCCATGATGGACAGCTCGCCGCGGCGCGAGACGATCACCTCGCCGGTGACGGAGAGGAAGTCGCCCAGGTCCACGACCTTCTTCCAGTCGGCCAGGGACTCCTCACCGACGGCGGCCAGGGACACCATGACCTGGAGGCGGACGGCCTCCCCGTCCGCGCCGGACTCCTGCAGGGTGGCGAAGCAGAGCTTGCCGGTGTTGCGGAGGAAGACGACGCGCCCGGTCACCGACACGGTCTCGCCCGAGGCCCAGTCAGGCTCGTGGCCGTCGAACCGCTCACGCACCTCGGCCAGCGCGTGGGTGCGCGGCACCTGCACGGGGTAGGCCTCGCGGCCCGAGGCGAGCAGCTGCTCACGCTTGGCGGCGCGGACGGCCTGCTGATCGTGGTGGTCGACGGCGGCGGAGGCGGAGTTCTGGGTGGTCACGGTCCCCGAGTCTACCGACGGCGCCCCGCCGGTCAGCCGCGCACCCCGGGGTTGACGAGGGCCGGGACCTCCGCGCCCGTGGCCATGGCGATCGCGTTGCGCGCGGCCAGCTCGGCCATCGCGGCGCGGGTGTCCCGGGTGGCGGAGCCCAGGTGCGGCAGGAGCATCACGTTCCCCAGCTCGGCCAGGCCCGGGGCGAGGGCGGGCTCGTCCTCGTAGACGTCCAGACCGGCGCCGAAGAGCCGCCCCTCGCGCAGGGCGGTGACGAGGGCCGCCTCGTCCACCACGGGCCCCCGGGCCGTGTTGACGAGGACGGCGTCGTCCTTCATCTTCGCGATCACGTCCGCATCCACGAGGTGGTGGGTCTCGTCCGTCAGGGGCACGTGGAGGGACAGGACGTCCGCGACCTCGACGAGCTCCTCCCAGCGGACCTGACGGACGCGGCCGGCGAGGTCGCCGAGCTCCGCGGCCGCGACCTCCCGGTGCGCGGGCGGCCGCGGCGCGAACACGACGTCCATGCCGAAGACGAGCGCACGCTCGGCCACCGCCTTGCCGATCCGCCCGAAACCGGCCAGGCCCAGGGTCGCGCCGCGCACGTCCCGGCCCACGAGCAGGTCCGGCGCCCAGCCGTGGAAGCGCCCCTCGCGCACCATCCGCTCGCCCTCGTGGACGCGGCGGGTCACCCCGAGGATCAGGAGCATCGCGATGTCCGCGGTGGCGTCCGTGAGCACGTCCGGGGTGTTGCCGACGGCGATCCCCCGCCGCGTCGCGGCGGCCACGTCCACGTTGTTGTAGCCGACCGCGTAGTTGGCGATGCCCCTGATCCGCGCGTCGGCGAGCACGTCGGCGGTGAACTTCTGGTCCAGGGCCGCGACGACGACGTCGCAGTCCCCCGAGGCCACCAGCCGCGCGAGCGCGGCGTCCCCTCCGACGTCGGCGCCGTCTACCACCTCTCCGGCCTCGCGCAGCATCCCGAGCCCGGGCTCGGGGAGGCGGGTCATGAGCAGGAAACGGGGGGTCACGGCGGGGCCTCACTCTCGGATCGGGGGGAGGACGCGGCGTCGTCCGGCGTGACCAGGCTAACCGCGGACGGCGGGTGCGGCCCGGTCCGACGCCCCTTATGATTGACTCTCGTCAATCATTGACTCATGTCAATCACCGCGCCGCCCCTCCCGCCGAAGGACCCCATGACCCCAACCTCCCCCGCCCCCGAGGCCGTCGCGCCGGCCGGCGCCCCCTCGCTCGAGCGCGCCGCCGCCGACGCCGCGCGCCACCGCTCCGTGCTCCAGGCCCTGACCGGCCTCCTGCTGGGCATGTTCGTCTCGATGATCGCCAACACGGTGGTCTCGACCTCGATGCCGGTGATCATCCACGACATCGGCGGCGACCAGACCGCCTACACCTGGGTCATCACCTCGGCCCTGCTCGCCACGGCCATCGCCACCCCGATCTGGGGCAAGCTGGCCGACCTCGTCAACCGCAAGGTCCTCTTCCAGGTCGCCCTGGCGATCTTCGTCGCCGCCTCCGCGGCGGCCGGGTTCACCCACGATCCGACCTTCCTGATCGTCTGCCGCACCGTGCAGGGCCTGGGCGGCGGCGGCCTCGTCGCGCTCAGCCAGGTGATCATGGCGGACATCATCAGCCCGCGTGAGCGCGGCCGCTACATGGGCCTGTTCGGCGCCGTGATGGCCGTGGCCACGGTGGGCGGCCCGCTCGCCGGCGGCGTGATCACCGACCTGTGGGGCTGGCGCTGGAACTTCTTCGTGGCGGTGCCCTTCGCCGTCGTCGCCCTGGTGATGGTGCAGCGCACCCTCCACCTCCCGCACCGCGAGCGCCAGAAGGTGTCCATCGACTACCTCGGCATCGTGTTCCTGACCGCGGCCACCGCGCTGCTGCTGATCTGGGTCACCAGCGCCGGTCGCGACTTCGACTGGGCCAGCACCACCACCGCGTGGATGCTCGGCGGCGCCGCCGTCGCCACCGTCCTGTTCGTCGTGACCGAGCTGCGCGTCGCCGAGCCGCTCATCCCGCTCACCCTCTTCCGCGACCGCACCTTCACCCTCGCGACGATCGCCTCGATCGCCACGGGCCTGGCCATGTTCGGCTCCTCCGTCTACCTGGCCCAGTACATGCAGCTGGCCCGCGGCGCGACGCCGACCCAGGCCGGCCTCATGACCATCCCGATGATCCTCGGCCTGCTCGTGTCCTCCACGGTGATCGGCGGCCTCATCACCCGCACCGGCGTGTGGAAGCGCTGGCTCGTGATCGGCGCCGTCCTGCTGATCGCCGGCACCGCCCTGCTCGGCACCCTGCACTACGACACCTCCTTCTGGCTGGTGTCCCTCTACATGTTCCTGCTCGGCGCCGGCGTCGGCATGACCATGCAGAACCTCGTGCTCGTGGTGCAGAACACCACCGACCCGCGGCAGATGGGCGTCGCCAGCTCCGGCGTCACCTTCTTCCGCACCCTGGGCGGCAGCATCGGTGTCGCCGTGATGGGCGCCGTGGTCTCCAACGTGGTCCCGGACCGCATCGAGGAGCGCCGCGCGGACCTCGCCGCGGCCCTGCGCAGCCTGGGCCCGGACGCCGCCGAGTGGTCCGAGAGCCTGCAGTCCAGCACCCTGCCACGCGTGGCAGAGATGCCCGACGGCCTGCGCTCGATCTTCGAGGACGTCTACGCCACCGGCATCTCCCACGCGTTCCTCGTGGGCGTGCCCCTCGCAATCGTCGCGCTGATCGCGATCCTGTTCCTGCCGAACATCCCGCTGGGTCGCATGACCACCTCCGAGCGCCTCCACGCCACCCGCGCCGACCTGGCCACCCACTCCACGGCCGAGGCCATGCAGACGCTGCCCGCGACCGGTCCGATCCCCGTGGTGACCGCGGCGCAGGGGCAGCATCCCGCCGAGGACCCGGAGGAGTCCCGGGCGGTGGCGGCCGAGCGCCCGGCGACGGCGTCGCCGGTGGCCGGCCGGCCCGTCGTCCCCGCGGCGCTGGCCGTGGCGGGGACGGCCCTGCTGGCGGCCGTCGTCACCGCGCTGGTCCGGGCCCGCCGTGGCTGACGGCGCCCCGGACCCGGGCAGAGGCGGCGACGACGCGGGCTTCGAGGCCGCCGTCCAGGGGCTCGAGCAGGCGTTCTCGCGTCTGGTCCTGCAGCACCGCCAGGTGATGGTCCGCTACGCGGCGGCCCTCAGCCCGGCCCTGTCCGTCGGGGCGATGAAGGCGTTCATGATGCTGGCCAACGAGGGGACCATGACGCCCTCGGCCGTGGCCGAGGGCCTGCTGGTGGACCGCGCCCAGGTCTCCCGCATGGTCCGCGACCTCGAGGCCGCCGGGCTGATCACCCGAGAGTCGGACCCGCGGGACCGCCGCTCCGCCCTCCTGAGCGCCAGCCCCGAGGGGCTCGCCCGCCTCGACGCGGTGCGCGGCGGCCCGGCGGGTCGCGGGCTGCGCGACGACCTGGCGCGCTGGGACCGCGAGGACATCCGGACGCTGACGCGCCTGTTGGACCGGCTGGCCGCCGAGCGTCAGACCCGGATGCAGGACCCCGCCGAGTCCGAGTGAGCCGCCGGCCGGACCCGCGGGGCCCGGCCGGCGGGCGGGATCACCAGATGGTGACGCGCTCCTCCGGGGCCAGCCACATGGGATCCCCCTCGCGCGTGCCGAACGCCTCGTGGAAGGCGTCGATGTTCTTGACCACCTGGTTGCAGCGGAACTCGTTGGGCGAGTGCGGGTCCGAGGCGATGCGGGTGACCATGGCCTCCGGTCGCGTGAGCTGACGCCACACGGTGGCCCAGGCGGTGAAGAACTCGCGGTCCCCCGCCGCGGCGTCGAGGGAGGCGCCGTCGCCCTCGTCCCGCCAGATCTCCAAGGCGCGGTGGGCGATGCCCAGGCCGCCGAGGTCGCCGATGTTCTCCCCGAGGGTGAACTCGCCGTTGACGCGGTGGTCCGGGGCCTCGGCCGGGGAGAGCGCGTTGTACTGGGCCACCAGCCGGGAGGTGCGCTCGGTGAACGCCGCGCGGTCCTCCTCGGTCCACCAGTCCTCGAGCCGACCGGCGCCGTCGTACCGCGAGCCCTGGTCGTCGAAGCCGTGGCCGATCTCGTGGCCGATCACGGCGCCGATCGCCCCCAGGTTCGCGGCCATCGAGGCCTCGGGGTCGAAGAACGGGGGCTGCAAAATGGCGGCCGGGAGGACGATCGCGTTCTCGAGCGGGGAGTAGTACGCGTTCACCGTCTGCGGCGTGATGTGCCACTCCTCCGGGTCCGGCCCGTCCGCGATCTTGCGCAGGTCCCGCTCCCACTCGAGCTCCGAGGAGGAGCGGGCGTTGCCCAGCAGGTCGCCGGCGTGGACCTCGAGGGCGGAGTAGTCCAGCCACTTCGAGGGGTAGCCCACCATGGGGCGGAACATCGCCAGCTTCTCGAGCGCCCGCTGACGGGTCTCCTCGCCCATCCACTCGAGCTCCTCGATGGACCGGCGATAGGCCTCCTGGAGCAGGCCCACGAGCTCGTCCATCGCGGCCACGTGGCCCTGCGGGAAATGGCGGGCCACGTAGAGCTGCGCCACGTCCTCGCCGGCCGCCCCGTTGACGAACGCGACCGCGCGCTTCCAGCGGGGGCGGACCTCCTCGGTGCCGGCCAGGCGGCGGCCGTAGAAGGAGAAGTTCTCCTGCACGAACGCGTCCGGCAGGAAGCCGGCGAAGGAGCGCAGCACCTGCAGGATCAGCCAGTGACGCCAGTCCTCGAGGTCGGCGGCCTCGGGTCCCTCGAGCAGCCCCTGCACACCGGAGAGGAAGTCCGGCTGCCACACCACGACCTCCGCGGCGCGCTCGCCGGCGGCGTCCACGCCCTCGAGCCACGCGTCGGCCAGGGGGAAGAGCTCCGTCAGCCGGTCGTGGGTCATGGGGTTGTAGCGGGCCACGGCGTCCCGGCTGCGGACCAGGTCCCAGTGCAGGGCGGCGATGCGCTTCTCCAGCTCCACCACCCGGACGCCCAGCGCGGCGGCCTCGTCCCGGTCCGCGCCGATCCCGGCCAGCGTCAGCAGGCGGCCGGTGTGCTCGGTGTACTGCGCGAGGATCTCGGCGTAGGCCTCGTCCCGGTAGTAGGACTCGTCCGGCAGGCCCAGGCCGCCCTGGAGCAGGTGCAGGAGCATGCGGTCCGGGTTCCCGGCGTCGTTGAGTGCGCCGGTGTTGATGAGGCCGGAGACGCCCTGACGCTGCAGTCGCCCGGAGAGGGTGAGCAGCTCCGCAGGGGTGGTCACGGTGGCCACCGCCGCCAGGTCCGAGGCGATCGGCTCGAGGCCGCGGGCCTCCACGGTCTCGTCGTCCATGAAGGAGGCGTACAGCGCGGCGATCCGGCGCTTGAGCTCCGGATGCTCCATGCCCTCCGTGTCCTCCGCATCCAGCGGCGCGAGCGGGGCGTCCCGGTGCGCGCCGGCCGCGGCCGTGGCCTGCACGCGCGCCTGGGCGGGGTCGAAGCCCGCGCCGACCTCGCGCACGGCGTCCTCGCACAGGTGCCGGACGGCGAGCTCGGCCGCGTCCCGCAGCTCGAGGAACGCGCCGTAGGCGCCCTGGTCCGCGGGGATCTCGTGGGTGTCCAACCACCCGGTGTTGACGTGGCGGTACAGGTCCTCGCGCGGCGACGGGACTTCGGGCTCGGCGGTGGCGGTCACGGCGGATCCTCCTGGACGTGGGGGGGTGGGACGGTCTCGCACGGCACTCTAGCCGTGACACCGGACACGACGACGGGCACGCACCCTGGTCGGGTGCGTGCCCGTCGTCGTGGGGACGGCCGGCCCGGGGGCCGCCGTCGGGAGGCGGGGGCTCAGCCGACCTCGGCGGCCAGCTTCGCGAGCGACTCCTCCATCTGCTCCTCGGAGACCATCGGGAAGAGGTTCTTCTCCAGCAGCTCCGGGTCGGTCACGTCGGTCCAGTCGTAGGTGAGGGACACGTCCGTGCTGCCGGAGCCGTTGTCCTCGAGCCGGTAGACCCACTGCCAGCCCTTGGGCTCGGTGCCGGCGGGGGCGGTCTTCCAGCCGACCAGCTTGTTCGGGTCGTAGGCGACCACGTGGTTGTCCGTCTGGTAGTCGCCACCCATGTGCTCCGCGTGCATGTTCATGGTGAACACGTCGCCGACCTTCTGGATGCGCTGGGTCTTGTCGTCCGACTGCACCATGCCCGAGCCGTCGAACTTCGCGTGGTTCGCGGGCAGGGTCAGGAAGTCGAACACGTCCTTGGCGGACGCGTCGATGGTCCGGGTGACGGTCTGCTGGGTCTCGCCGTGGGCGGTCTTGTTCATCTCGGTCATGGGATCAACCTAGGCACGGGGCCGGGGCGGCCGACAAGGTCTGGGGCTCAGTCCGGCACGTTGCGCCCACGCCGGAACGCGGACACGCTGCGGTGGCCGGCCACGCTGAACCGCCACGGGAAGCGCACGGAGCCGCCCTCCCCCGAGACGCCGACGCGCGGGCCCGTCACGACCTCGGTCGGCGGCTCGGCCGGATCGCGGGGCGCGGGCGGGGCCAGGAGGAACCGGGCGGGCGCGGCCGGCGCGGCGAGGCGGGCCGGGGTGCCGCCGTCGTCGGACACCTCCGGCGGCGAGGCGACGATCTCCACGGGCGCGTGGCCCATCTCCAGGGTGATGCCGAGGCCCTGGCCGAGGTTGCCCGGCCCGGAGAGCAGCTTGGGGCCGGTGTCCCGGCCGCGGCGGGCCACCGCGAGGTCCCCTCCCGCGAGCACCTCGGCCGCACGCAGCAGCACACCGCCGGCCTCCCCCTCGGGGTGGCCCACCAGGTTCAGGCAGCGGTGGATGCCGTAGTTCAGGTACACGTACGTGCGCCGCGGCGGCCCGAACAGCGCGGCATTGCGCTCGGTGCGACCGCGGAACGAGTGGGCGCCGGGGTCTGCGCCCGCGTTCCCGTACGCCTCGGTCTCGGTCAGCCGCACGGTGACGGCGCCGTCCGGGGCGACGACGGTCAGCCGGCACCCCAGCAGCGTCGCGGCGAGCGCGGGCGAGGGGCCGTCGAAGGCGGCGGCGAGACGCTCCGGGGTCACGGCAGCGGCCCCGCGGCGGGCAGCACCATGGTGTCGATCAGCCGGACGGGCGGCACGTGCGCGGCCACGAGGGCGAGGGCCTCGCGGCGCAGCGGCTGGCACAGCAGCTCCGGACCGAGCTCGGCGAAGGTGTCCCGGTCCACCACCACGAGGTGGTCCAGCTCGACGCCCGGCTCGTCCTCGACCATCCGGCGCGCGGCCTGGACGTCGACGGGCTCACCGGCCGCCGCGGCGTCGGCCAGGGAGCGCAGGGCGCGGCTGAGGACGAGCGCGTGTTCCAGGCCCGCGGCGTCCAGGCGGGTGTTGCGGCTGGAGAGCGCGAGGCCCTCGGGCGAGCGGACGATGGGCACGGCGCGGACGTCGACGTCGATGTCGAGGTCCGTGGCCAGGCGGCGCAGGACGGTGAGCTGCTGCGCGTCCTTCTGGCCGAAGTAGCTGCGCAGGACCGGCGCCGCCGGGCGCACGATGTTCCACAGCTTCGCCACGACGGTGGCCACGCCGTCGAAGTGGCCCGGGCGGGAGGCGCCCTCGAGGACCTCCCCCATGCGGCCGGCGGAGACGGTGACGATCGGCGCGTCCGGGTAACCCGGGTACATCTCCTGCACGTCCGGGGCGAACACGACGTCGGCGCCCGCCGCCGCCAGCAGGTCCAGGTCCGCGTCGAGGGTGCGCGGGTAGTGCTCCAGGTCGGCCGGATCGCCGAACTGGAGCGGGTTCACGAAGATGCTGACCGCGACGACGTCGTTCTCGGCGCGGGCCCGCCGCACCAGGGCCGCGTGGCCGCCGTGGAGGGCGCCCATCGTGGGGATCAGGCCGACGGTGACGGGCTCGGCGTCGCCGTCGTCCGTGGCGTGGGCGACGAGCTCACGGAGAGCGGAGCGCATCTCGGCGACGGTCCGGGCCAGACGCGGGCGCGCGGAGACGCCGTCGGCCTCGGCCGTCACGGGAGCGGGGAGGGCGTCCTCGAGGGTCAGGCCGGTGCCGGCGGGGACGGGGCGCTGGTCGGGGACGCGGTCGAGAGGGGTCACCCTCCGAGTCTAGGCACGGGGCCTCGGGGAGGACTTCCGCCTCACCACGCGCATCTGGTCCAAGGCCTGAGCCGCGGGCCGGATTCGGCCCCACCACGCGCGACGCCGGCCAGTCCCGTCAACGGGACCGGCCGGCGTCGTGCTCGGGTCGGGCTCAGGCGTCCTTCGCGGTGTCCTTCACCTGGCGGGCGGCGTCCTGGGACTCCGCCTTGAGGTCCTGCGCCGTGTCCGTGCCCTGCTCCTTGAGGTGGGAAGCGGCCTCGGCAGCCGACTCCTTCACGCTCCCGGCGGCCTCGCGGGCGGCGGGCTCGAGGTCCTCGCGCAGCTGCTGGGCGGCCTGCTTGGCCTCGTCCACCAGCGGGGCGGCCTGCTCCTTGAGGCCCTCCGCGGCGCGCTGCTCCACGCGTGAGGCGGGGATCAGCGAGCTGAGCAGCAGGCCGGCGCCGAAGGCGATCAGCCCGGCGGCCAGCGGGTTGCCCGCGGTGCGGCCGCGCAGCTGAGCCGGGGCCTGCTGCAGGGCGAGCTGGGCGTCGTCGGCCCACTCGGACACGCGGTCGCCGGCATCGCCCAGGCGGTCCTGGGCCTGGCCGGCAGCGTCGTACGCGGAGGCCCGGGCGTCGTCGATCACCCCGTGGGCGCGATCGCCCAGCGAGGGCTCGTGGCGGTGCTGCTCCGGGGAGCCCATGATGTTCTCCTTCGCGTAGATGAAGCCGTCCTTGATGCGGTTGGTCTGCCGGGACACGGCCTTCGTGGGGCTCACCTTCTCGGCGAGGGCGTCCACGTCCTGGCCGAGCTCGCGGCGCGTACGCTCGATGTCGGCGCGGATCTCATCGGGGTTGTTGCTCGTGGTCATCGCGTCTCCTTCGCGGGGTTCAGGGTCTCGGGGATCTCCTGAAGCGTCTCCTGGGTCTGCGGCAGACCCTTGATCTTCTCGATGTCCTTCTTGCCCTGCACGGCCAGCACGGCCGCCACGACGCCCCACAGCACGGCCACGATCAGCGCGGCCCAGCCGATCGGCAGGAACACGTCGAGCAGGTGCATCAGGGCGAGGGACAGGAACATCAGCAGGAAGAAGCCGCCGACGGCGGCGCCGGCCAGCAGCCCCGCCCCCTTGCCGGCCTTCTTCGCGGACTCGGTGGCCTCGGCCTTGGCCAGGGCGATCTCCTGGCTGACCAGCGTCGACAGCTTGGCCGACAGGCTCTGGAACATCTCGCCGAGGCTCTCGTGCTCGGCGCGGAACTCCGCCTGCGTGGGCGGCGGGGTGTGCGCGCCGGAGTGCGGCGTCGCGTCGCGGAACGGCTCGTGGGCGGTGCTCATGCGTCACCCCCGGGCCGGGTCTGGTCGAACGGCCGCTCGGCGGTCAGGCCCTGCTGGACCGGTGCCTGCGTGCCGTACGGGACGTCCCCGACGCCGGCCGCGCGGCGGGGCCCGGCGCCGTCCGCGACGCGGCCGTCGGCCTGGGAGAGCGAATCGCTCGAGTAGGCCGGGGCCTGCGAGTCCAGGTGGTGCGGAGTCACGTCCGCGTGCACCGCGTCCGGACGGGTCTCGTGACGGCGCGGCGAGGTGGAGGCGGTGGAGTCGGGCTGGGCGGCGTCGCGGATGCCGCGCGTCAGTCGACCGGCCACCAGCCCGGCGCCCAGGGCGAGGGCCAGGAACGTGCCCGGACGGCGAGCGGCGAAGCCGCGCACGTCCTGCAGCAGGTCCTGCGGGGAAGCGGTCTCCAGGCGCTGGGTCAGGGCCTCGGCACGGTCCGCCACCGAGGCGACGCCCTGGCGCACCAAATCGGTCTGCGGCTGCTCACCGGAGACCACGCGGTGCAGGTCGTCGGTGTAGCTGCGCACCTGGCCCGCGAGCCGCTCCTGCTGGGTCTGCACCTGCGCGCCGACCTGCTCCTGGGCGGAGCCGACCAGCGACTGCACCTGGTCAGCGGCCTCGTCCTTCACCTGGCCGGCCTCGTGCTTGGCGGTGGCCGCGAGGTCCTGGGCCTGGTCCTTGGCGTCACGGCCCTCGGCTGAGGAGCCGTGGGCGTTCTTCGGCGTGTTCGTCGTCATGCTGTGCCTTCCTTCGTCCGGGTCGGCGTCCCTCATGGCCGGCCCTTCTGGCCGTCCACGTCACCGGGTCCACCGGTCTTGAGCGCCAAGGTAAGCACCGCAGGGACCCTGCCGGAAGACCTCGGGTCCGCCGGGATCGGTCGACGCAACACGCGTGCCGCCGCGCCCCCCACCGGGCCGGGCGGCGCGACGGCGTCGTCTCCGGT
>NZ_JXSP01000162.1:0-19223 GCF_000946635.1 Micrococcus sp. MS-ASIII-49 | reverse complement strand
GGCGCGACGGCGTCGTCTCCGGTCGGGACGGGGTCAGCGCACCTTCAGGCCCCGCTGGGCGGTCTTGCCGACGCCCCGGCCCGGGTGCTCCTTCTTGCCCTGCATCCAGACGTCCACGGCCTGCACGCCGAGGTCGGGGTGGTCGGTGAAGAAGCCGTCGATGCCGGCGTCGAGGAACGGCTGGATCATGCCGACCATGTCGCCCTGTGCGTTCCGGTCCGTGGAGGAGCGGAACTCCGTGTAGAGGAACTGGTTCTCGGCGCGGAAGGTGTACGGCACCACCTCGAGGCCCGCGCGGTGGGCGAGGGAGACGAACGCGGTCTCCTCGCCCATCGAGCCGTCCTTCTCCTTGGTGATGATCTGCGCGAAGGCCGGGCCGAGCGTGTCGACGCCGGCCGCGCGGATCTCGCGCATGCCCGCGGCGGTCTCGTAGAAGTCGTAGTCGCGGAGTTCGTCGCCGGCGGCCACGGAGTCATAGGGTGCGCCGGTGACGCTGGAGAGGAACACCGTCTCGGCCTTGAGGCCGAGGTTCTCGTTGAGATCGCGCAGGTTGGCGAGTTCGAAGGACTGCACGGTGGCGGGGGCGTTGCGCTTGTTCAGGCCGTGCTCGTCGAGCAGCTCGACGACGCGCTCCTCCATGGACAGGCCGATGGAGTCGAAGTAGGTGGGGTGCTTGATCTCGGGGATGACGCCGATCTCGCGGCCGTGCCGGGCCGAGAGGCGCTCCCGCAGCTCGAGCACCTCCTCGAAGGTGGGCACCTGGTACCGGCCGTCGTAGGACGCGGACTCGGGGCGGACCTGCGGCAGGCGCTCCTTGGCGCGCAGGGTCTTGAGCTCGGCGAGGGTGAAGTCCTCGGTGAACCAGCCGGTGAGGGCCACGCCGTCGACGACCTTGGTGGTCCTGCGGTCCGCGAACTCGGGTCGCTGGGCGACGTCCGTGGTGCCGTCGATCAGGTTCTCGTGGCGGACCACGAGCACGCCGTCCTTGGTGGAGACCAGGTCCGGCTCGATCACATCCGCGCCCTGGGCGGCGGCCAGCTCGTAGGCGGCCAGGGTGTGCTCGGGGCGGTAGCCGGAGGCACCACGATGACCCACGACGTCGGGACGCACTACGGGCTTGCCCGTGACGGACTGCGCGGCGGCCGGGGTCTCCGTTGCGGCGGGGGCGGCGACGGCCGGGGCGGCCAGCGGGGCGCTGACGGCGACGGCGGCGGCGAGGGCCACGAGGCCGCGGGCGGCGTGACGACGGACGGAGGTCATGGAACGGTCCTTTCCGGGGGGGGATGACCGCTCCAGTGGGCCAGATCCGGGTGTCGGCCGGGTGGCCCCCCTCCGGCCACAGCCGGCCCGTCCGGTGAACAGCCGGTGACGGGCGGCTGATCGGAGAGGTTCAGCCGCCCGTCACGATGCGCGGCACCGGGCCCGGCGACTCAGCCCGCCGTCGACGACGGCCGCGTCAGTCCCAGCGTCTCCGGGGCCGTCGGGGCGCTGTCGCCGAGGACGTGCTCGCCCAGGAAGCCGAGGACGACCTCGTACCAGACCTTCGCGTGCTGCGGGGCGAGGATCCAGTGGTTCTCGTGGGGGAAGTAGAGGAACCGGTGGTCGGTGGTGCCGTCCGCGGCGGCCGGCCGCCCGGACTTCGCCAGCAGGTCCGACCACAGGCGCAGCCCCTCGCCGATCGGCACGCGGTAGTCCTTATCGCCGTGGATGACGAGCATCGGGGAGACGATCTCGCCCACGAACCGGTGCGGAGAGTTCTCCTGCTGCATCTGCTCGTCCATCTCGCGGGCCCAGTAGAACGCGGCGTCCGTCGTCGGGCCGAAGCCGTCCAGCGCCCACAGCGAGGCGTGCGTGACCACGCACCGGAACCGGTCGGTGTGCCCGGCCACCCAGTTCGCCATGTAGCCGCCGAACGAGCCGCCCATGGCGGCGGTGCGGTCGCCGTCGACGTCCTCACGCGCCACGACGGCGTCCGTGAGCGCCATCAGGTCCGTGTAGGGCGCCTGGCCCCAGCGGCCCCAGCCGCGTTCGATGAAGTCCTGGCCGTAGCCCGTGGACAGCGCCGGGTCCGGCAGCAGCACCGCGTAGCCGCGCGCCGCCATGATCCACGGGGTCCAGCGCCAGCTCCACGCGTTCCACGAGCCCAGGGGCCCGCCGTGGATCCACAGCAGCAGCGGGTGACCGCCGGCCGGCGCCTCCCCCTCGGGGAGCACGAGCCAGCCGCGCACGTGCGTGCCGTCCTCGGCGACGGTCTCCACGTCCTCGAGGGTGCCCGGGATCGCGGGGCGCTCCACGGGGTTCGGCAGGCGCGTGGTCTCGCCCGTGGCCAGGTCGATCCGCGCCACCTCCGGCGGGAACAGGTAGGAGGAGCGGACGCCGTAGGCCGTGGCCCCGTCCGGGGAGAGCACGATGTCGGTCCACGCCTCGTCCTCCCGGGTCACCTGCGCGACGGCGCCGGTGGCCACCTCGATGCGGAACACCGGGCGGCGACCCTCCGAGTCCGCGAGCGCGATCACCGCGGAGTCGTCCGGCAGCCACGCGACGACGTCGGCCCAGCGGTCCCAGCCGTGGGCCAGGGGCGTGGTCTGGCCCGTGGCCGTGTCCATCACGTACAGGCGCGGGTGCACGGCGGAGTGCGGGGTGGAGTCGGGGGTGCGGACGACGACGGCGCGCGTGCCGTCATGGCTGACGGGGCCGACGGCCACGTCCTCACCGGGGACGTCGTGCAGGACGCGGTGCTCGCCTGTGGCCAGGTCCACGCGCACCACCGTGCCCTCGCGCACGTTGCCGCGGGCCTCGGCGGTGGCGGCCGTGGTGAGCAGGAACGAGCCGTCCGGGGCCACCTGTGCGCCGATCCCGAATGCGTGGGAGCGCGGGAAGCCGGAGACGTGGCGCAGGTGGTGCGATGCGTCGTCGGCCTCGGGAGCCAGGCCGGAGGCGGCGGGGCCGGGCTCGGCGGCGTCGGCGTCCGTGGCGGGCTCACCCTGCGGGTCCGGGCCGGGCTCGAGGACGAAGAGCTCGGGGCGGGCGGGGCCGAGGTCGTGGTCCCAGAAGCGGATGGGGTAGCCGGTGTGCAGGATGGCGTCCACGCCCGCGTCCTTGCGGGTCTGTGCGAGAGTCGCGTGCTCGGCCTCGGTGGTCGCGCCGAGCAGCCGGTCCGCCGTGACGACCACGCGGTCCGCCGCGGAGGCGCACGTGACCGCGGTGACGCCGCCCGGGCGGGAGAGCACCACGCGCGCCTCGCCGCCCCGGGGCGGCAGGGCCCACAGGGCGCTGCGCTTCTCGGCCTCGGCGTCGGCGGGGTCGGGACGGGCGGAGGTGAAGAAGAGGGTGCCGTCCGCGGCGAACTGTGCGCCGGCCTCGCCCTCGCGGGAGCGGGTCAGGCGGTGGGCGGGGCGCTCGCCCGCGGGGTCGACCTCCCAGAGGGCGGTGGCGTAGCCGGTGCCCTTCGCGTCCCGGGTGGCGACGGTGGTCACCAGGCGGGCGCCGTCCGGGCTGAGGGTGAGACCGGCGACGCGCGGCAGGGCCGTGAAGGCGTCGAGGTCGTGGAAGGGGGTGGCGGGGGTGTTGTCCGGGGTGTCCGGGGTGGAGGTCATGCGTTCGTTTCTATCGGCCCGCACGTGATCCGGGCAACACGGAGGGCGGCGGGGTGGTGGCCTCGACGGCGGGCCGCCCCGGTGCCCGCCGCGCCTCAGGCGCCGGGCAGCGTGCCGGCGTCGGCCCGGATCTGCTGGAGCTGCTCGCCGAGCCAGTCGACGTACCCGCCCATCCACTCCCCCGTGGCCTGGTCGTTCCAGCTCTGGCCGACCACCGGCTGCGGGAAGACGACGGCGTCCGAGAGGGTGTCCCGCAGCGCGAGGGCGGGCCCCTCCTCGTCCGCGACCGTCACCCACTGCATGCCGTGGCGAGCGCCCAGGTGCTCGCCGAGCAGCACCGCGACGACGTCCAGCAGCACCGCCAGCTCCTCGGGGTCCAACTCGTCGGCCTCCGCCTGCGAGCGGGCCAGCACGGCGTCGTAGTACGCGGCGACCGCGTCCAGGTCCAGGTGGTCCACGCCCTCCTGCGCGGCGAAGTCGCGACGGACGCGCACCCACTCCCGCTCGGGCTCGGTCAGGGGGCTCATCTCGGGCTGGTCGGTCATGGCCTCCATCCTGCCAGGCGCGTCGGGCGCCGTCGTCGCCGGAACCGACGGTGCCAGCCGCGCTTTCGTTCGAGAAACGGCGGCGTGTCGCAGCGCTTTCGTTCGAGAAACGGCGAGGAACCGGGGGACGGACCGCCTGAGGCCTCCGACCCTCCAGCGGGACCACTCGTGGACGCACCCGATGCCGCCCCGCCGGCGACGAGCCGAGCGTGCGGGCCGTCGTCGTCCGCCGCCCCCGCCCGGACTTGAGACACTGGCCCCATGCGCATCATGACCGTCTGCCTGGGGAACATCTGCCGCTCGCCCGCCGCCGAGGCCGTGCTGAACCGCAAGCTCGCGGAGGCCGGTCTCGACGACGTCGAGGTCACCTCCGCCGGCACGTCCGACGAGCACGTGGGCGCCCGGCCGCATCACCTCACCCGCGAGGTCGGCGGGGAACTGGGCTACGAGTTCCCGACGGTGGGGGTGCAGCTGTCCGCCGACCTCGTGGACGACGCCGACCTGATCCTGGTGATGGACGAGGCCAACCTCGCCGACGCGCGGCGGCTCGCGACCACGGACGAGCAGCGGGACCGGATCCACCTGATGGGCGAGTTCGCGTCGGATGCGGACCGCGCCGGGGTGCGCGAGGTCCCCGATCCGTACGGGTATCCGCGGCCGCAGTTCGAGGAGATGTACCGGCAGATCGAGGACGCGGCAGACGGCGTCGTCGCCGCGATCCGCGACGGGCGCCTCTGACGGCCGGGGCGCGGTCCCGGGGTCTCGTCCCAGCGACGCGAACGCCGCCGGACCCGCCGTTTCCCGAACGAAAACGGCCTGGGACCCGCCGTTTCCCGAACGAAAACGGCCCGGGACCCGCCGTTTCCCGAACGAAAGCGGGGTGGCGGCGGGGGGCGGTCAGTCGTCGTGGGGGTCGTCGGAGCCGTCGAGGACCTCGCGCAGCCGCGCCGCCGTGTCCGCCCGCAGGGCGCCGCGGGTCTCGGCGCGGTCGGTCGTCGCGCGGGCGAGGGTCTCCCACACGGCCCGCACGTCCGCCGACAGTCCCCCGGCCTCGAGCTCGCCGAGGGTCTCACGGTGGGTCCGCAGCGTGTCGACGTCGCCGCGGGCCACGGGGCCGGTGAGGGCGCCGTCGCCGTCGGTGAGCGCGTTCTCCAGCGCGGCGGTCATGAGCGAGCGCAGCACCCGCTCCGGGTCGGCCACCCCGATCGTCTCGAGGATCTGACGGGCCTGCGCCGTCAGCGTCACCAGGTGGTTCGACCCGTGGGACAGCGCCAGGTGGTAGGCCGCCCGGTCGGCCTCCTTCACGACCACGGGCTCGCCGCCCATCTCCACCACGAGCGCCTGGGCCACGGGCAGCACCACGGGGTCCGCGGTCACGCCGAACACGCAGTCCTGCAGCCGGGCGACGTCGAGGCTCAGCCCCGTGAACGTCATGGCCGGGTGGATCGCCAGGGGGATCGCCCCGTGCGCGCGCACCGGCTCCATCACCCCCACCCCGTAGCGGCCGGAGGTGTGCACGAGCAGGTGGCCGGTCTGCACGTGGCCCGCGGCGGCCAGGCCGGCCACGAGCTCGCCCAGCGCGTCGTCCGGGACGGCGAAGACGACCATCTCGGAGCGGCGCAGGATCTCGGGGATCTCCAGGACGGGCACGCCCGGCAGGAGCATCTCCGCGCGGTCCCGCGAGGCCTCGGAGACGGCGTGCACGCCCGTGATCGTGTGGCCCGCAGCCCGCAGCGCCGAGCCCAGCACGGCCCCCACACGACCCGCGCTCACCACGCCGACGCCCAGCCGCCCGGGCCGCTGCGCCGGGTCATGCGGGTCCAGGCTCAGGTCGAGTCCGCCGGTCATCGCTCCTCCTCGCCGCGCACGGCGGGGACGTCTGCCCCGCTCTCCTCCCCGACGACGGCGCCGCCGCCGACGCCGGCCCGGGCCAGTTCGCGGCGGCCCACCTCGGTGGCCGCGACCTCGCGCGTGCGCTGCTCGAAGCGGGCCAGCTCCTCGGGGCGCATCCACTGGTCGCGGTCGGTGAGGCGACGCGAGACGGCGGCGTGCCGGGCCTCCCGGGCGTACAGGTCCACGGCCACGTCCTCGTCGAGGTCGCGGACCACGGCGTTCGCCCCCGCGACCCACACGCGCACCGTGGCCAGACCCAGGCGTCGCTGCACCGGGCCCTGCGCCAGCTCGGCCGCCTGCATGCGCTCGTGCTGGAGGGTCTGCAGCCGGCGGTTCAACCAGCCGCTGCGCACCACCAGCAGGGACCGCGTCGTCGTGAAGCCGGTCCGCCGCCAGGCGAACCAGTTGAACCACCACCTGCCGCGCCGCGGCACGTGCTGGAAGCCGCCCTCCGTGCCGGTGCCGTGCACGCCCAGGTGCATGAGCCCGGCGGGGGTCAGCCCCTGCGCGGCGCGCGGATCATCCTCCAGGCCCGGGTCCGGGGCCACGACCGTGAGGACGCGGAGCACGTCCTCCCACGGGCCGACGGGCAGCGCGACGTCCCGGGCGCCGTCGGACTCCTGCAGGTACCCGGCCACCGCCATGTTCACCCGATACCAGCCGAAGGGCCGCCAGAACAGGGGCTGGGAGACGGTCACCCCCTGCACCCGCCCCGGCGGGACGGCCTGGTGGGTGGTCTCGGTGAGCCCGTGCCGCAGTCGCAGCCCGTCGGTGGAGCGGCGCACCTGGAAACCCCAGCCGGCGTTCAGCCGGGACCACGCGACGCCGGCCACGGAGAACAGGGCGGGCAGGGCCGCGGCCGCGCCGATCCCGGTCAGGGTCTCCCCATCGTCCAGCACCGCCTCGGGCAGCAGCGCGACCACGAGGGCGAGGCCGCCCAGCCAGATCAGGGACCCGGCCAGCACCCCCAGCACGCCTCCGGAGAGCAGGACGGAGCCGAGGAGCCGCCCCGCGGGCACCTGCAGCATGAGTTCGCCGGCGTCCGCGGCGTCGGCGTCGGGGAGGCCGGGCTCGGCCGCGCGCTCCGGCGCGGACGCGTCCGCCCCGGCTCCCCCGAGCATCCCCGACGCGCGGTCCAGGATCTCCCGGCGCACCGCTTCGGCCTCGGCGCGGCGCAGGAAGGACAGCTCGAGCGCGGACTCGCCGCCGTCGGCCGCTTCGACCTTCACTGTGGCCAGCCCGAGCAGCCGAGCCACGAGGGGGTGCTGCAGGTCCACCGCCTGGATGCGGTCGTAGCGCATCTGCCGGCGGCTGCGGAAGAGCCAGCCCTGGCGCAGCTCGATCCGGTCCTCCCCGCAGCGGAACCGGGTGAACCACCAGGAGAAGAAGAACACGAGGCTGATCAGCAGGGTGACCCCCAGCAGGATGCCGCCGGCCACGAGCAGGCTGCCGTCGCCGCCGCCCGGGGCGTCCTCCCCGCTGAGCCGGCCCGCCGCGAAGTCCTCCACCGCGTTGCGGCCCGCGAAGAACAGGATCAGCAGCAGGAAGGTCCAGCCCCGCACCCAGGGCGAGGCGGGGTGGACGCGGACCCAGCCGGCGTCGTCGGCGGGGGGCGGGGCGGCCGCGCTCACAGGCCCGCCAGCCGCGCCTGGCCGCGCGCCATGAGGACCTCGCGCAGCTCCTCGGCCCTCTCGCGGGGCACGCCCTCCAGGGTGACGTCCCCGCCCGCGGCGGCGGTCTTCAGGGTGAGGGTCTGCAGCCCGACCCGGCGCAGCAGCGGACCGTCCGACACGTCCACGTACTGCAGGCGGCCGTACGGCACCGCATGCACGCTGCGGAACAGGATGCCCTCGCGCCACAGGACGTCGTCCTCGCGCTCGGCCCAGCCCATCGCGCGCACGCGCCGCGGGATCAGGATCAGGTCCACGATCCAGGACACGACGACGACGGCCGGCAGCCCCCACGCGACCCACGCGGCCATCCCCGCCCACGGGCCGGTGAGCTTGAGGATCAGCGGCACGGAGAACGCGGCGAGCCAGATCAGGTGGCCGATGGTCGTGGCGATGAGCTTCACCGTCGCCAGCCGCGGCGAGGCCGGCGTGAAGGCCACGCCGCTCAGGTCAATGCCGGGCACGGGCATACCCTCCTTCCGTCTCGGGACGGGCCGGTCGGCCCGGGGACCCATCCTGCCCACGACCGCCCTCGGGCGCATCCTCCTCAGGCGGGATCCGGCACCACCGTTCGACGATCAGCCCCACCACCAGCAGGACGAGACCGCCGACGGCCTGCAGGGCGGCCTCCCGCACGGTCGGTGCCTCCACGCCGGCCCGCAGCAGCACCTGCACCGCCACCCCGGCGTGCCACCCGCCGAGGGCCGCTCCCGCGAAGCCGGAGGCCTGGCCGAGCACGAGGGTGCGGGCCGCGGCGAGCGGGTCCATCCGCGCGGCGGCGGGCTTCTCCCGGTCGCGGCGCACGCGCCAGCCCAGCGCGAGGCACAGCACGGAGACCGCGGCCACGGTGATCAGGCCGCCGCGGCCCACCACGGGCGCCGGCCAGCCCAGGGACGGCGCGGCGAGCCCGGCCAGCCAGCCGAGCACGGCGGCCACCAGCACCACGAGCAGGGTCCACCCGGAGCGCAGCGCGATCACGTGGCCTCCCTCCCGAGGGCGTCCGGGCGTGCCGGGCGGAGCGGGGCGACGTCGTCGGTGCCGGCCAGCAGCCGGTGCCGCTCGGGCTCCTGACGGCGCACCCCGGGGGCGTCCGCGGCGACGGCGGCGAGGTCGGCGACGGGCGTGCCGGCGAGCGTGGCGTCCGCGTCGAGCCACAGCCACGGCAGCAGCACGAAGGCCCGCTCGGCCGCGCGGGGGTGCGGCAGGGTGAGGTCCGGGTGGTCGCTGCGCACGTCTCCGTAGGCGATCACGTCCACGTCCAGGGTGCGCGCGCCCCAGCGGATCTCACGCCGCCGATGGTGGTCCTGCTCGAGCCGGTGCGCCACCGCGAGCAGCTCCCACGGCGCGAGGTCCGTGCGCAGGGTGACCACCTGGTTGAGGTAGTCGGGCTGGCCCGGCGGCCCGCCCACGGGTGTGGTGACGGCCCGGGGCGAGGCCCGGACGTCCGTGATGTGCGGCAGCGCGGACAGGGCGGCGACGGCGGCGTCGAGCGTCTGCGCGGGCTCGCGCAGGTTGGCGCCGAGGGCCAGCACGGCCGCGACGGGCGCGTCCGGGCGGGCGCTCAGCTCGGGGACGGGCGCGGGGCCCTCGGCCGGGTGCGACCAGTCGACGGTGCTCACGCGAGGTCCTCCCGGGTGCGGTGCACGGTGACGGCGGCGTCCGCGAAGTCGTGCGGGATGGGCGCCTGCGGCTTGTGCACGGTGACCTCGACGGCGGTCACCACGGGCTGCTCGGCGAGGACGGCGCGGGCGATCCGGTCGGCGAGGGTCTCGATCAGGTCCACCGGCTCCCCGGTGACCAGGCGGACCACCGTGTCCGCGACCTCGGCGTAGTTGGCGGTGCGGGCGAGGTCGTCGCCGGCCGCGGCGGGGCCGGCGTCGAGGTGGAGGACGACGTCCGTGACGAACGGCTGCCCGTCCCGGCGCTCGTGGTCGAAGACCCCGTGGTGCCCGACGGCGGACAGTCCGGCCAGGCGGATGCGGTCCCGGGCGCTCACGGCAGCACGTCCTCGGAGACGGGCTCACCCGGGGCGTGGGCCCCGGCCCAGGCCGCGGCGGTGCGGACGGCGTCGGCGCTGGCGCGCACGTCGTGCACGCGCACGCCCCACGCGCCCTGGGCGGCGGCGAGGGCGGAGATGGCCGCGGTGGCGGCGTCGCGCGCGGCGGGCGGGGCCGGGGTGCCGTCGTCGTCCGCCAGCAGGGTGCCCAGGAACCGCTTGCGGGAGGCGGCGACGAGCACCGGGTGGCCCATGGCGCGGAGCCACTCGAGGCCGCGCAGCAGCTCCCAGTTCTGCTCGCCGGCCTTCGCGAAGCCCAGGCCCGGGTCGACGATCAGCTGCGCGGGCTCGACGCCCGCGGCGAGGAAGCGGCCGGCCACGTCCCGCAGCTCGCACACGACGTCCGGGACGGTGTCCTCGTAGACGGCCAGCCCGTCCATGGTCTGCGGGTTCCCGCGGTTGTGCATGAGGATGTACGGCGCGCCCGACGCGGCGATCAGCGCCGGCATCTCCGGCTCGTGGGCGAGGCCGGAGACGTCGTTGACGATCACCGGCCCCAGCGCCAGGGTGGCCCGGGCGGTGGCGGTGTGGCGCGTGTCCACGGAGAGGACGACGTCCTCGGCCAGCAGCGCCTCGATCACGGGCAGGATGCGCTCCTGCTCCTCGGCCGGCGGCACGGCGCGGGCCCCGGGGCGGGTGGACTCCCCGCCCACGTCCACGATGTCCGCGCCGTCCGCGACCATGCGCCGGGCGTGCTCGACGGCCGCGCGGACGGTGGCGTGCTCCCCGCCGTCCGAGAACGAGTCAGGGGTGACGTTGAGGATGCCCATGACCAGGGTCCGGCCCGCGGGCAGCCGCCCCAGCAGGGCGCGGTTCGCCTCCCGCGCCGCCGCGTCGATGCTCTCGTCCACGTGTCCTCCTCCGCCGTCGGTGGTCCTCAGCCGTGCATGATGAGGCTCATCGCCTCGGAGCGCGTGGACGGATCCCGCAGCTGGCCGCGCACCGCCGAGGTGACGGTCTTCGCGCCCGGCTTGCGCACGCCGCGCATGGACATGCACATGTGCTCGGCCTCCACCACCACGATCGCCCCGCGCGGGGCCAGGTGCTCCATGAGCGCCTCCACCACCTGCGTGGTCAGCCGCTCCTGGACCTGCGGACGCCGCGCGTACAGCTCCACGAGGCGGGCCAGCTTGGACAGCCCCGTCACGCGGCCCTCGGCGGAGGGGATGTAGCCGATGTGCGCGGTGCCGTGGAACGGCACCAGGTGGTGCTCGCAGGTCGAGTAGAACGGGATGTCCTTCACCAGCACGAGCTCCTCGTGCGCGATGTCGAACGTGGTGCCGAGCACCTGGTCCGGGCTCTGGTGCAGGCCCGCGAAGAACTCCGCGTACGCCTTGGCCACCCGCGCCGGGGTGTCCGCCAGGCCCTCGCGGTCCGGGTCCTCACCGATCGCCAGCAGGATCTCCCGCACCGCCGCCTCGATGCGCGGCCGGTCCACCGCGGTCGAGTCCGGGTCGAACGTGCCGGGGACGGCGTCGTCGGGGGTGTGGGCTGTCATGCGGGTCTCCTGCGCGGTCAAAAGGTCGGTCCCTCGCCGGGGCCCGGCGTGTTGCTCGGACCGCCGTGCGGCGGCAGGCCGGGGCCGGCCGCGTCCCCGCCCAGCGACGACGGCGGCGCACCCTCCGGACGCACCGGCACCGTGGTGCCCTCGACGCCGACGGGGGTCTGCTCCCCGCCGTCGTGGCGCGAGCGGCGCTCGGAGGGGGAGAGGACCGGCGGGATGTCCTGCGGGAGCCGGTCGTCCGAGGCCAGCCACACGCCGCGCTCGGGCCGCTTGCGGACGTCCGCGAAGATGGCGGCGATGGCCTCCTGGGTCAGCGTCTCCTTCTCCAGCAGCTCGTAGGCCAGCCGGTCCAGGACGTCCCGGTTCTCCGTGAGCACCCAGTGGGCCTCGGCGTGGGCCTGGTCCAGCAGGGTGCGGACCTCGGCGTCCACCAGGTACGCGAGCTCCTCGGAGTACTCGCGGGAGGAGCCGCCGGGGGCACCGCCCACGAAGGGCTCGGAGCTGCCGCCGCCGAGCTTGACGGCGCCCACCTTGGCGGACATGCCGTACTCGGTGACCATCTTGCGGGCCGTGTCCGTGGCCTTCTGGATGTCGTTCGCGGCGCCCGTGGACGGGTCCTTGAACACGATCTCCTCCGCCACGCGCCCGCCCATCGCGTACGCGAGCTGGTCCAGGAGCTCGTTGCGGGTGACGGAGTACTTGTCGTCCTCCGGGACCACCATCGTGTAGCCCAGGGCGCGGCCGCGGGGCAGGATCGTGATCTTGGTGACCGGGGCGGAGTTGCGCAGGCCGGCCGCCACGAGCGCGTGGCCGCCCTCGTGGTAGGCGGTGACCTTGCGCTCGTGCTCGTTCATCAGGCGGGTGCGCTTCTGCGGGCCGGCCATCACGCGGTCCACGGCCTCGTCCAGGGCGTGGTTGTCGATCACGTTGTTGTTCGAGCGCGCCGTGAGCAGCGCGGCCTCGTTGATCACGTTGGCCAGGTCCGCACCCGTGTAGCCGGGGGTGCGCTTGGCCAGGGAGCGCAGGTCCACGTCCAGGGCGATCGGCTTGCCCTGCGCGTGCACCTCGAGGATCCTGGCACGGCCCTCGAGGTCCGGGGCGTCCACGGGGATCTGGCGGTCGAAGCGGCCCGGGCGCAGCAGCGCCGGGTCCAGGACGTCCGGGCGGTTGGTCGCGGCGATCATGATGACGTTCGTGGAGGCGTCGAAGCCGTCCATCTCCACGAGCATCTGGTTCAGGGTCTGCTCACGCTCGTCGTTGCCGCCGCCGATGCCTGCGCCGCGGTGCCGGCCGACGGCGTCGATCTCGTCCACGAAGATGATGGCGGGCGCGTTGGACTTGGCCTGCTCGAAGAGGTCGCGCACGCGCGAGGCGCCGACGCCCACGAACATCTCCACGAAGTCCGAGCCGGAGATCGAGTAGAACGGCACGCCGGCCTCACCGGCCACGGCCTTGGCCAGGAGGGTCTTGCCCGTGCCGGGCGGGCCGTAGAGCAGCACGCCCTTGGGGATCTTGGCGCCCACCGCGCGGAAGCGGTCCGGCACGGTGAGGAACTCCTTGATCTCCTGGAGCTCCTCCACGGCCTCGTCCGCGCCCGCGACGTCCTTGAACAGCACGTCCGGGTTGTCCTTGTTGATCAGCTTGGCGCGGGACTTGCCGAACTGCATGACCTTGCCGCCGCCGCCCTGCATGCGGGACATCAGGAACCAGAACAGCAGTGCGATGAGCAGGAACGGGACCATGAAGCCGAGCAGCGAGAGGAACCAGTTGCTCCGCACCGGCTCGTCCGTGTAGCCGTCCAGGGCCGAGTCGTCCACCGCGGTGACCACGTCCGTGGCGCGCGCGCTGGCGAAGTAGAAGTAGACCTCCTTGCCGAGGTCCCGGTCGTCCTGCTTGTAGGGCTCACGCAGGGTGAGGTCCACGCGCTGGTCCCCGTCCACCACGCGGGCCTGCGCGGCCTTGTCGTCCTTCAGCAGGGCCATGCCCACGTTGGTGTCCACCATGGTGCGGCCGCTCTGTGACGTGGTCAGCGGGATCGCGACGGCGAGGACCAGCAGGCCCAGCAGGATCCAGACGTAGGGCTTGTTGAACAGCTTCTTCACGGTCCGAGTGTCTCCTGGTCTGCCGCGGGGGCCGGGCTGCCCGGGGCGGCCGCCGTGCGGCCGGGGCCGGCGCAGGGCCGACGTCGCGCCCGGGTCAAGCCCCCACGGTACCGGCCCGGCCCGGGTGTCCGCTGACTGTTCGCGTCAGGTGGACAGGGCGCGGGCGGTCGGCCGGCGGCGACGTCGGCCAGCGCCGTCCTGACGCCCACCGGGAATGCGAGAGGTCGGAATGGCGCGTGGATCGCACCTCAGAGCGACCGCTCGCGTGACAGGAACGCTGGCGCTGCGACCGCGCCCCTGCGTCCCCGCCTGCACAGACCCCCGTGCACCCGCATCCCTCCCCAGGCCGGCGGCGGCTCAGGACGCCGCCCGCTCCACCGCGCCAGGCTGGCACCATGCGTCACCCCGCCCCGCTTCCCGCGGCCTTGCTTCACGGCCCCTTCACCGCCGCGCAGGCGAGGGCCGCCGGCATCGACCGCAACCGGCTGCGTCGTTCCGACGTCGAACGCCTCGCCCGGGGCCTCTACCGCCGGCGTGAGGCCACCCCGGCCGCCGTCGAGCGCCCCGTGGCCGGCTCCTCCCCCTACCGGTGGAGCACCCCGCTCTCGGCCACCCAACACGAGCTGCTGCTGCGACTCGCCCGGCACCGCGCCACCACGGTGGTGTCGCACCAGACCGCGGCCCGCGCCCGGGAGATCTGGCTGCCGGAGCGACTGGACGCGGGGGACGACGTCCACGTGAGCCGCCCGCGAGACCGTGGCCAGCTCTCCCTCCCCGGCGTCACCTCCCACCGAACAGCGCTCCCGCCCGCGGACGTGGAGCGCGTGCGGATCGGCGGCCTGGCCTGGTACGTCACCGCCCCGCCCCGTCTCTGGGTCGACCTCTCGGCCCTGCTCGACGACGACGAGCTCGTCATCCTCGGCGACCATCTCGTCCGCCGGGCGCAGCTGTCCGGCGGCCCGGACGCCGCCGAGCGGACCCGGGCGGCCCTGGCCCAGGCGGCCGAAGCGAGCCCGTCCGCGCACAACCGACGACGACGGCTCCGCACCACCGCCACACTGGTCCGGGTGGGGGCGCACTCGCCGAAGGAGACGCGGCTGCGGCTCGCGCTGAGGGCCGCCGGGCTCCCCGAGCCCGCACTGCAGCTCGAGGTCTGGGACCCGGAGTTCTCCCTGCACCACCCCGCGACGGCGGACCTGGGCTATCGGCAGGCGAGAGTGGCCCTGCACTACGACGGCGGCCACCACGGCGCGGATCGCCAGATCGACCGCGACGTGCAGCGCAACGCGGCCTTCGAGCGACGGGGCTACCGGAACATCACCGTGTCCTCCTCCGACGCTCGCCGCGGATTCACGCGCGTGATCGTGGAGGTGCGCCGTCACCTCGAGAACGCCGGCGACCTGTCACGCAAGGAGTCGGAATAGGGCGGAGATCCGGCGTCAGAGCGACACCACACGTGACAGGTCGGTCACACCTGACCTGGCCACGCCGGGCCGGGCCCCCCGGTCAGCTGTAGACGTGCGGGGCGAGCGTGCCCACGAAGTCCAGGTTGCGGTACTTCTCCGCGTAGTCCAGGCCGTAGCCCACCACGAACTCGTTGGGGATGTCCCGCCCGACGTACTTCACGTCGATGTCCACCTTCATGGCCTCCGGCTTGCGCAGCAGGGTGCAGATCTCGACAGAGGCCGGGCCACGGGACTCCAGGTTGGCCTTGAGCCAGGACAGGGTCAGACCGGAGTCGATGATGTCCTCGACGATCAGGACGTGCCGGCCGGTGAGGTCCGCGTCGAGGTCCTTGAGGATGCGCACCACGCCGGAGGACTTGGTGCCGGAGCCGTAGGAGGAGACCGCCATGAAGTCCAGCTCCACGTGGGAGTGCAGGGCGCGGGTGAGGTCGGCGACCACCATCACCGCGCCCTTGAGCACGGCGACGATGAGCAGGTCCTTGTCCGCGTAGTCGCGGTCGATCTGGCGGGCCAGGTCCGTGATCGTGCCCTGCACGTCCTCGCGGGACATGAGGACGTGGCTGAGGTCGTTCTGGACATCCTGTGCGTCCATGCGCCGCTCCTGGTGAGTGCTCGTGCGGGAATGCCGGGCCGGGCCGCAGTCAGGGACCGGGAAGGCAGGGGATGAGGTCCAGTCTGGCACACGCCCGATGCGCGGCCACCCCGCCGGGCAGCTCCACCGGGCCGGCCGACGTGCCCCCCGCGCGGGCGCCCGTCACGAGGGCGTCCACCGCGAGGATCCGTTCGCGGGGCGGGGCCTGCCCTCCCGCGGCGCGGGCGGCGCGCGCGATCACGCGGTGGCGCACGGCGGCGGGCAGCGCGGCCAGGGCGTCCAGGTCCAGGGAGACGACGCGCGGGTCCCCGGCGGGCGGGTCGACGCGCAGCCGGGTGACCTCGTCGCCGGCCCATACGTCGAGGGCCGCGGCGTCCTCGGCCGCGATGGCCGCGGTGCGCACCAGCCCGGCCCGCACGCCGGGGCCGAGGCCGGCGTCGGGGTCCTCGAGCGCGGGCAGCACGCGGGTGCGGACCCGCGAGCGCAGCAGCGCGGGATCGCGGTTGTGCGGGTCCTCGAACCAGGTCAGCCCGGCCCAGCGGCAGATCGCCTCGGTGTCCGCGCGGGTCAGGCCCAGCAGGGGGCGGACGACGGCGGCCCCGCCCGGCAGCGTCCCGCGCGCCGGGATCCCCGCGAGGGACCGCGTGCCGGACCCGCGTGCGAGCCCGAGGAGGACCTGTTCGGCCTGATCGTCGGCGGTGTGGGCGGTGAGGACGACGGCGGTGCCCGCCCCCGGGGCGGCGCCCCCCTGCCCCGCGTCCCGGGCGGCGGCGGCGAGGGCCTCCCGGCGGGCACGCCGGGCGTCGGCCTCGGGGCCGTCGCCGGTGCGGGCCACCTCGACCCGCGTGACGGTGACCGGGGTCAGACCGAGGATGCGGGCGACGTCGGCGGCGGCCGCCGCCACGGTGTCGCTGCCCGACTGCAGCCCGTGGTCCACCAAGGCCGCGCCGATCGGGCCGAGCCGCGCACCGTCCCGGGTGCCCACGAGGACGGCGCAGGCCACGGCGAGCGCGAGGGAGTCGGCGCCGCCGGAGAGGGCGACGAGGCCGCGGGGGCGACCCCCCGCCCGGCCCGGCACGGCATCCGCGCGACGGGTCCCGTCGCCCGCCAGGGCCTCCCGCACCGCCGCGACGGCCCGGTGCAGGGGCTCGGGCCAGCGGGTGCGCGGCGGCCATGCGCCGACCGCGGGCAGGCCGCCGGCCCCGCCCGGCGGCGTCGGCCCCGGGTCCCGCGCCTCAGGCCTGGGCACGGATGCGCGCCACCCACGTCTCGGGGGCGTGGAGCTCGGCCTCGCTCGGCAGCAGCTCGGGGGCGTCCCAGACCACGTTGAACCCGGCCATGCCGAGCTCGGCCACGGCGGCGGCCACGAACCTCTGACCGTCGCGATACTGGGCCATCTTGGCGTCCATGCCCAGCAGGCGGCGGAGCATGCGGTCCAGGGGCGAGCGGCGGTCGCCGCGCTCGTCGAAGCGGCGGCGGATGGTCTTGACGGAGGACACGACGGAGGAGTCGACGCCGTCCATCACCACGTTCGCGTGCCCCTCGAGCAGGGACATCACGGCCGTCAGCCGGGACAGGCGCTCCCGGTCCTCCTCGTCCTGGATCGCACCGAGCAGGCCCGGCGCGGGGCGGGCCGGGGCCGCGTCCTGCGCGTCGTGTCCGTCCCGCGCCCCAGTCCGGCCGGCGTCGGCCTCCCGGCCCAGCGGGTTCGCCGCCGCGAGCGCGGAGCGCAGGCGCTCGGGCAGGGACTCGGCCTTGTCGAACAGGCCGACGGTGAGCGCCGTGATCTCGGCCCGCAGGTGCTCGCGCAGCCAGGGCGCGGCCGCGAACTGCACGCGGTGGGTCTGCTCATGCAGGCACACCCAGAGGCGGAAGTCCGCCGGGTCCACGTTGATCTCCGCGCGCACCTGCGCGACGTTCGGGGCCACGAGCAGCAGGCGCCCGCCGGCGGGGCCGCCCGCCGTCCCCCCGGGGCCGGGCAGCGCAATGAACGGGTCGTACTGGCCGAGGATCTTCCCGGACATCCAGGCGAGGATCCCGCCCATCTCCAGGGCGGTGGCGTGCCGGGTGACGCGGGTGGTGGCGGCGGCGTGCTCACGGGGCCGGGTGTCCCGCAGATGCGCGAACGTGGGGTCCAGCAGCGTGGCGAAGGACTGGGTGGCGGCGCGCGACCAGGTGGGGCGGTCCACCACGAGCACCTGCGAGTCGCGCAGGTCCCGTGCCGCCTCGAGCCCGGTCAGGCGGTGGACGTGCGGCACGGCGGCCTCCGCGGCGGCGCGCAGGCCCTCCGCCTCGCGCGTCGCCTCGCGCGGCGTGAACCGGGGGCCGGCGGCGGCGAGGGACCGTGCGGTCCGTGCTGCGAAGGCCCAGTCCACCGGGTGGGCGACGGCGGGGCCCGGCTCGGCGGGGGCGCCCGGCTCGGCGTCCGCGGCGGTGCGGGGGCGGTCGGTCGCGTGGTCGTCGCTCATGGGCTCCATCAGACCACAGGGCCCGGGCCTCGGATCAGAGCCCGGCGACGGCGCTGACGGCCTCGTCGACCGCCGCGCGCGCGGGCTCCAGCTTCCACTGCAGATCCGAGCAGATGATGCTGAACGCGAGGACCCGCCCGGACGTCGTGGTGACGGTGCCGGTGAGGGAGACCGTCTGGTCGAGCGTGCCGGTCTTCGCGGCCACGGCCTGCCGCGCGGGGGCATCCGGGAACCGATCGCCCAGGGTGGAGTCCTCGCCGGGCCGCGGCAGGCCCTCCAGCACGGTGCCCAGGGCGGGTGTGCGGGCCACCCCGGCGACGACGCCGGCCAGCTGGCCCGCGCTGACCCGGTTGTCCGGGGAGAGGCCCGAGGAGTCCACGAGCGCCATCCCGGCGGTGTCCACGCCGAGGTCCTCGGCGGTGGCCGTCAGCAGCTGCGTGGCGCCCTCGTGGGTGGCGGACAGGTCGGCGGCGGGCGCGGCCGTGTGGGCCAGGGCCTCGACCACCTGGTTCTCCGAGTGGGCCAGCAGGTACGCGACCTGCTCCCCCACGGGCGCGGACTCCACCGCCGCGACGGGGGCGGCGGCGAGGACCGTGGCGCGCGGCACCTCGGTGGCCGGGATCGTGTCCCGCAGACCCACCTCGAGGTCGGCGCCGGAGGCGGCCACCGCGTCGTCGAGCGCGGCCTGGAAGGTGAGCGCGGCGAACTGCGCCGGGGCCTCGATGCGGTCCTCCCCGGTGCCGGGGGCCTCACGGCCGCCGTAGGTGGCCAACGGCTGCACCGGCGCGATGTTGCCGCTCTCCGGGATGTCCGACGTCCAGCGCGGGTTCAGGGCCGTGCGGTCCGCGAAGAGCCGCAGGTCCGTGCTGACCACCACCTGCCCGGTGACGCCGTCCTCGACCAGCCCGGCCACGGTCCGCTCCGCGAGGGTGCGCAGGCCCGCGCGGCCGGAGACGTGCGTCGAGTCCGAGGTGCCCGTGCCCAGCAGCACGTCGCCGCCGCCCACGAGCACCAGCTCGGTGGCCGCGCCGTCCGCGGTGGGCTGGGCCACGACGGTGGTCTGCAGGGTCGTCTCAGGACCCAGGGCGGAGACGATGGCCGCGGCGGCGAGCACCTTGAGCGAGGAGGCGGGGGCCACGGGCTCGTCCGCGACCCGCGCGTACAGCACCTGGCCGGTGGCCAGGTCGCGGAACTCGGCGGAGACCGTGCCCGGGGACGTCTCCAGCCCCGGCTCGACGGCGGCCGCCACCTGGGCCGCGGTGGGGCCGGCGGGCGGGGACGACGACGTCGGCGCGGCGGTCGAAGTCGAGGCGGGCGCGCCCGACGGGGCC
>NZ_JXSP01000161.1:0-8852 GCF_000946635.1 Micrococcus sp. MS-ASIII-49 | reverse complement strand
CGGGCGCGCCCGACGGGGCCGGCGGCGCGGTCACGGGCCCGCAGGCGACCAGGACGGCCGCGAGCGCGGCCAGGAGGACGGCGGGGAGCGAGCGGTTCCGGGGGCGTTCCGTGCGTCGATCCCGACGCCCAGCGCGCCCCGTGTCCACCTGTCCCATGCGTCCATCATGACGGACGCCCCCGGTAGGCTGACGGCAGCACCGCCGGTCGGCGCCGCGCCGCCCGGACACCCCACCCTCTGTGCGAAGGAGAGTCATGGCGCACGACGTCACCATCGAGATCCCCGCGGGCTCCCGCGTGAAGTACGAGTTCGACCACGAGACCGGCCGCCTGCGCCTGGACCGTGTGCTCTTCACCTCCATGCAGTACCCCACGCACTACGGCTACTTCGAGAACACCCTCGGCGAGGACGGCGACCCGCTGGACGCCCTCGTGTACCTGCCGGGCTTCGACCTGGTGCCGGGCTGCGTCGTCGAGGCCCGCCCGGTCGGCGTGTTCAACATGACCGACGACGGCGGCGGCGACGCCAAGCTGCTGTGCGTCCCTGCGGACAAGCGCTACGACCACATCACCGAGCTCGAGCACGTGGAGGAATCCCTCAAGCAGGAGATCGAGCACTTCTTCACCCGCTACAAGGACCTGGAGCCGGGCAAGTGGGTCAAGGCCGAGGGCTGGGAGGGCCGCGCGGCGGCCGAGGCCGAGCTCGAGGCCTCCATCCAGCGCTTCAACGCCGAGGGCGAGGACTCCCCGACCGATGAGCCCCAGGGCCGCGAGGTGGACACCGAGGAGGCGCAGCCGGCCACCGAGGAGGGCGAGGAGACCGACGAGCCCCAGGGCCGCTGACCCCCGCACCGCCCACGCGCGCGACGCCGGCCGCTCACCCCTCGGGGTGGGCGGCCGGCGTCGTCTGCGGGCTGGCAGAATCGACGACCATGTTCGTGCTCACCATCAACCAGCGGGACACCCTCGACGCCGGCGACCGTGTGGACACGTTCCTGCGCGCCCTCCAGGACGTGCCGGGGCTGGGCGACGCCGTCGTGCTCCCGTTCCAGCGCGCCGTGGGCGACGAGCTGATCGGCGCCGTCGAGGATCCGCGCGTCGCCGTGGACGTGTCCCTGCGCGCCCTGCGGCAGCGCCGCTGGAACGTGGGGGTCGGCGTCGGGACGGTGACGCACGCGGACGGTGCGGCGGGCGTGCCCGCCTCCGGGGACCTGCACGACGCCGGCGGGCCCGGTCTCGCGGCGGCGCGGCGGGCCGTGGAGGCGGCGGCCGTGTCCACCGCGCGGATCCCGTTGGCCGTGCGCGGCCGGGACGAGGAGGCGGCCGCTGAGGCCGAGGCCGTGCTGCGACTCGTCGGGCAACTCGTGTGGTCCCGCACCGACGCCGAGTGGGCGGTGCTGGACCTGCTGGTGCCCGGGGTGCGCGGCCAGCAGAAGCCGGCGGCCGCCGCGCTCGGGATCACGGCGCAGGCCGTCTCGCAGGCGGTGCAGCGCTCCTACTGGAACGAGGAGCACGCCTGCCGCCCCGCCGCCGCGCGGCTGCTCACGCTGGCGGGGGGCTGACCCGGCGGCCCGGGCCGGTCGCGCCGCTCAGGCCGCGGCCGGCTCCTCGAGGAGCGAGCGCAGCACGGTGGCGAGCCCGTGCTCGTCCACGTGGCCGGTGACCTCGTCCGCGGCGGCCACGACCTCCTCCACGGCCTGGCCCATGGCCACGCCGCGGCCGGCCCAGCGGAGCATCTCGATGTCGTTGCGGCCGTCGCCCACGGCCACGGTGTCCTCGGGGGCCACCTTCAGCACGGTGCGCAGCGCCTCGAGCCCGGAGGCCTTGGTCACGCCCGCCGCGGCGACGTCGAGCCACGCCGTCCAGCCCACGGAGTAGGTCACGCCGGACAGGCCGATGCCCTCCACCGCGCGGCCGAACTCCTCGGCGGAGGAGTCCGTGGAGAACACCACGAGGCGCACGGCCGTGGTGTCCATGAGCTCCTCGAACGTGACGCCCTCCGCGGCCACGCCGAAGGACATGTCCTGGAACCGCTCGGTGGAGCGGAAGGTGCCGTCCGGCAGCTCGAGCGCGTACTTGGCGCTGGGCAGGCGGTGGCGCAGTTGGGTCAGGACCGAGCGCGGGTCGAAGGTGCGCAGGTCCGTGACCTCGTAGCCCTCCTCCAGCTCGGGGTCCAGGCGCAGCGTGACACCGCCGTTGGAGCACACCATGAAGCCGGCGCCGATCCCCAGGGAGCGGGCCACGGGCAGGGTGGCCGCGCGGGAGCGGCCCGTCGCGATGACCACGTGATGCCCGGCGTCCAGCACGGCCCGCACGGCCGCGCGCACGGGCTCATGCAGATGGCCGTCATGGTCCACGATCGTTCCGTCCACGTCCAGGCACACGAGCTTCTTCGTCATGACCCCCACCCAACCACACGGCCCGGACACGACGGCGACGCGCGGGTGAACGGCGGGGGCGTCGCAGGGGCGCCGCGGGGCAGGCGGGCGAGGCGGCCGACGCCGCCGGGGGACGACGTCGTCCGCTCAGACCAGCTCGAAGCGCTCCATCCCGCCGAGGTAGGGGCGCAACGCGGCGGGCACGGTGACCGAGCCGTCCGCGTTCTGGTGGTTCTCCAGGATCGCCACGATCCAGCGGGTGGTGGCCAGGGTGCCGTTGAGCGTGGCGACCATGCGGGTGCCGCCCTTGGAGCCGTCCTCCGTGCGGACCCGCTCGCGGATGTTGAGGCGGCGGGCCTGGAACGTGGTGCAGTTCGAGGTGGACGTCAGCTCGCGATAGGTGCCCTGCGTGGGGACCCATGCCTCGCAGTCGAACTTGCGGGCGGCGGAGAGGCCGAGGTCGCCGGCGGCGATGTCGATCACGCGGTACGGCACCTCGATGGCGCCCAGCATCCGCTCCTCCCACGCCAGCAGGCGCTCGTGCTCCGCCTCCGCGTCCTCCTGTGCGGCGTAGATGAACATCTCCAACTTGTTGAACTGGTGCACGCGGATGATGCCGCGGGTGTCCTTGCCCGCCGAGCCCGCCTCACGCCGGTAGCACGTGGACCAGCCGGCGTACCGCACGGGGGCGCTCACGTCCATGATCTCGTCCGCGTGGTAGCCGGCCAGGGCCACCTCGGAGGTGCCCACGAGATACAGGTCGTCGCGCTCCAGGCGGTAGATCTCGTCGTCATGCTCAACGTCGAAGCCGGTGCCCTGCATGGTCTCCGGGCGCACCAGGGTGGGCGGGATGACCGGCACGAAGCCGTTCTCCAGGGCCAGGTCCAGGCCCAGCTGCATCAGGGCGAGCTCGAGTCGCGCGCCCACGCCCTTGAGGAAGCTGAACCGGGCGCCGGACACCTTCGCGCCGCGCTCCATGTCGATCGCCCCGAGCAGCTCGCCGAGCTCGAGGTGGTCGCGCGGCTCGAAGCCCTCGGCGGCGAAGTCGCGCGGGGTGCCGACCTCCTTGAGGACCACGAAGTCGTCCTCGCCGCCAGCCGGGACGCCGTCGACGATCAGGTTCGGGAAGGCACGCTGCAGCTCCGCGAGGCGGGCCTCGGCCGCGCCGGCGGCCGACTCGGCCTCCTTCACGCGCGCGGCCAGGTCCTTCACCTCGGCCAGCAGGGCCTGCTTCTCCTCGCCCTTCGCCTGGGCGACGCGCTTGCCGAAGGCCTTCTGCTCCGCGCGCAGCTGCTCGAAGCCCGCGATGGACGAGCGGCGGGACGCGTCCGCCTCGACCACGCGGTCCACGAGGGACGCGTCCTCCCCGCGGGCCTCCTGGGAGGCGCGGTACTTCTCGGGCTGCTCGATGAGGTCCTTGACGTCGATCACGTGCGCCAGCCTAGCGGGCGGGGCCGACGCCTAGACTCGGGGCATGACTCCCGAGTGGTGGATGGCGCTGGCCGCCCTGGTGCTCCTGGCCCTGCTGGTCGTCGTCGTGGTGGTGCTGGCGGTGCGCCAGGTCCGCCTCGGCGTGCAGCACGAGCGGACGCGTCTCCTGGTGGACGCCCTCGACGCGCGGGTGGGCGGCGTGCAGCGCCGGCTGGAGGAGGTGCCCGGCATCGGCACGGGCCGCCACGAGGTCGCGCTGGTACTGAACCCCATCAAGACGCACGCGGACCGGGTGCGGCGCGAGCTCGAGCGGCTCGCGGAGGCGGAGGGTCTCGGCGAGGTGCTCGTGCTCGAGACGCAGGAGGACGACCCCGGCACCGCCATGGCGCGGCAGGCCCTCGACGCCGGCGCCCGGCTCGTGATCGCCGCGGGCGGCGACGGCACGGTCCGCACCGTGGCCGAGCAGCTGGCCGGCACCGACGTCGCCCTCGGCGTGGTGCCGCTGGGCACCGGGAACCTGCTGGCCCGCAACCTGGACCTGCCGATCAACGACGTCGAGCAGTGCCTGCGGATCGCCGTGGGGGGCCGGCAGCGGCGCATCGACACCGTGGACGTCCGCTTCACGCACGAGGACGGGCGCGTCACCCGGCAGACCTTCACCGTGATCGGCGGCGCCGGCTACGACGCGGACATCATGGGCGACACCAAGGACGAGCTGAAGAGCCTGGCCGGCTGGCTGGCCTACAGCGAGGCCGGCATGCGGCACCTGCGCGGCAAGCGGCACGAGGTGACCGTGGCCCTCGACGGCGGTCAGCCCCGCCGGTTCAAGGTGCGCACCGTGATGGTGGCCAACTGCGGGATGCTCACGGGCGGCGTCGAGCTGCTGCCCCAGGCCAAGCTCGACGACGGCCTCCTCGACGTCATGGTCCTCTCGCCCCGGCACGCGCTCGACTGGGCGCGGATCGCCGTGAAGACCGTGACCCGGCACCGCAGCTCCGTCCCCGCGATGCACACGGAGCAGGCCCAGCGCGTGAAGGTCGAGTTCGCCGAGCCGATGCCCTCCCAGCTCGACGGCGACGCCACCGGGGTCATCACCGCCCTCGACGCCCGCGTGCAGCCGGACTCGCTCGTCGTGATGCTCGTGGCCGAGGACGACGCCTCCGTCCGCGACGACGGCGTCTCCGCCGCCGCCCCCGTCCCGGAACCGGCCCCGCACATCTGACCCCCCGTCCCCGCTTTCGTTCGGGAAACGGCGGCTTCCCCACCGTTTTCGTTCGGGAAACGGCGGCTTCCCCAGCACTTTCGTTCGGGAAACGGCGGCTTCCCCAGCGCTTTCGTTCGGGAAACGGGCGCCGGGGCGACGCGCGGACGGGAAGCGCGACGACGGCCCGTCGTCGTGGTGATCGTCCCGTTTCGGCCACGAAAGGGGCCTAGGAACCTCCCGTTTCGTCAACGAAAGTCCCTCGGGGGCCGCCGTTTCCCGAACGAAAGTGGCCCGGGGGCCGCCGTTTCCCGAACGAAAGTGCTGCACCGCCTCAGCGGGAGCGGAGGGACTCCACCCAGGCGCGGCCGGAGCGATACGCGGCGTCGGTGAACTCGGCCGGCACCCTCGTGGGCACGGGCTCGGCCTGGGCGTAGGAGCCCAGGAACCGCAGGTCGGGGTACTCCCGGTACAGGGCCGCGAGCGCATCCCCCACGCGGGCCTCCGCCAGGTGCCCCTCGAGGTCGAGGGAGAAGAAGTACCGCCCGATGCCCTCGCCGGTCGGCCGGGACTCGATGCGGGAGAGGTTCACCCCGCGCGTGGTGAACTCGGCCAGGATCTGTCCGAGGGCGCCGGGCCGGTCCTCCGGCAGCGGCACCACGAGCGTGGTCTTGTCCGCCCCCGTGGGCGCGGGCAGGGCCGTGGGCCGGGAGAGCAGCACGAAGCGCGTCACGGCGCCCGGCACGTCCTCGATCCGCTCGGCGAGCACCGGCAGCCCGGTCTGCTCGGCCACGAGCGGGGCACACACGGCGGCGTCGAAGTCGCCCTCGGCCACCAGAGAGGCCCCGGCCGCCGTCGACGGGGCGGGCGTGAACTCCACGCCCGGCAGCGCCGTCTCGGCCCAGCCGCGCACCTGCGCCCAGGCGTGGGGGTGCGTGGTCACGCGCCGCACGTCCTCCATCGCGACGCCGGGCCGGCCCACGAGCACGAAGCTGATGGGCACGTGCACCTCCGCGAGGATCTGCAGCGTCTCCCCGAGGGCGATCTCGTCCACGGTGGCGGAGACGCCGCCCTCCACCGAGTTCTCGATGGGCACGACGGCGCGGTCCACCTCCCCCCTGCGCAGCGCCGCCACGGCGCTCAGCACGGAGCCCGCAGACACGAACTCGGCCTCGGCCGGGTCCGCCACCTTGCGCAGGGCGGCCTCGGTGAAGGTGCCGGCCGGGCCGAGGAAGGCGTAGCGCAGGCGCGGCGGCGTCGCGTCAGCGGAGTCCGTCCCCGTCACTTGACGGTGGGCTCGGCGTCGCCGTCGGCCTCCATCGGCTTGCCGGCCTCGAGCCACGCGCCGGAGCCGCCGGCCACGTTGATGGCCGAGTAGCCGCGGCCGGTCATGAACTCGGCGGCGCGGGCGGAGCGGCCGCCGGTGCGGCAGATCAGGTAGTAGTCCGTGTCCGGGTCCAGCTCCTCGAGCCGGTCCGGCAGCTGGCCCAGCGGGATGTGCTGGGCGCCGGCGGCGCGGCCCAGGGCCCACTCGTCATCCTCGCGGACGTCCAGGATGGCCGCATCGGCGGGGATCTCGTTCACATCGACGGTCTCGAAGGCGCTCATGGCTTCAGCGTAGCCACCCGCCCGGACGTCCCAGGAAGGCCCCGCCGTCCATGACCCGGCCCACGCCCGTTAGGCTCGGCCGCATGCAGACCTCCGACGCCGCACCCGCCGCCGACGACGACCGCACCCCCTCCGCCCCCGGCCCGGCCCGGCTCCTGGACCGCTCGGCCGTGCGCCTGCGGGAGGACCTCGCCGCCGGGGATCTGAGCGCCCGGGAGGTCACGGAGGCGGCCCTCGCCGCGGCCCAGGCCCACGCGGACCTCGGCGCGTTCGCCCTCCTCGACGCCGAGGGCGCCCGGACCCGTGCGGCCGAGCTGGACGCGGCCCACCCGCGCGTCGCGCCCCGGGCCGTGCCCGGTCCGCACACCTCCCCCGCCCCGGACGACGACGGCGCCCCCGCCTCCCTGCACGGCCTTCCGCTGGCGTACAAGGACCTGATCGACGTGCGCGGGATGCCCACGCGGTTCGGCTCCGCCCTGCTGGCCGACGCGCCGCCGGCCGCGCAGGACGATCCACTCGCGCTCCGCCTGCGCGGGGCCGGCACCGTCACCCTCGGCAAGACGACCGTGCCCGAGTTCGGCCTGGACTCCTACTCGGAGAACCTCGTCACGGCGCCGGCCCGCAACCCCCTGGACCCCACCCGCACCGCGGGAGGCTCCTCGGGCGGGGCCGCGGCCGCCGTCGCCGCGGGGATCCTGCCGTTCGCCCCGGGCTCGGACGGGGGCGGGTCCATCCGGATCCCCGCCGCCGCGTGCGGGCTCGTGGGCCTCAAGCCCGGCCGCGGGGAGCTGCCGATGGACGAGCACGCGGACACGGTCCGCAACCTCACGGTGTCGGGCCCGCTGGCCCACACGGTCGAGGACGCCGCCCTGCTCTACGACGTGCTGCTCTCCCCCGAGGGCCTGCCCGGCCGGGTGCTGCCGGACCTGCGCCGCACCGTGGAGACCGCCCGGGCCGGGGGCGCCGTCGACGCCCGCCGGATCGGCGTCACCACGGCCTCGCCCTTCGCCTCCGACCTCGAGATCTCCCTGGCCCGGCCCGCCGTCACCGCCCTGACGAAGGCCGCCGCCGCCCTGGACGCGGGCGGCCACGCGGTCGAGGACCTCTCCCCCTACTACGGCGAGGACTACCACCGGGACTTCCGCACGGTGTGGACCGCAGGGCTGCTCCGGGCGCCGCTGCCGGAGGACGCCGAGGCCCACGTGGGCGCGGTGGCCGCGCACTTCCTGCGCACGGCCCGGGCCGCAGGGCGTGCCGAGCTCGACGACGCCGCCCACCGGCTCGAGGAGTGGGCGCGCGGGGTGCGGGCGCAGTTCGCCGCCGTCGACGTGGTGATGACCCCGGTGCTGGCCACCGCGCCCCCGCCGGTCGGCCACTTCCTGGCGATGGAGCCCGAGGCCAACTACGAGGCGCAGTGCGCGTTCACGCCCTACACCTCGATGGTCAACGTGCTCGGCCTGCCCGCGGTCGCGGTGCCCGTGCTCCGGGACGAGCGGGGCCTGAACTGGTCCGTCCAGCTCATCGGCCGGCCCGGCACGTCCGCGCCCCTGCTCGCCCTGGCCGCGCACCTCGAGCTGCTGCTGGCCGGCTGAGCCGGCCGGTCAGGTCGAGGTGTAGTCGCCCAGGGAGATCCCGGCGATCACCAGGATCACGAGGAACACGACGGCGAGCAGCAGCAGGGCGAGGGACACGTAGTTCATCACGAGGCCGGCGATCGCCATGCCGCGGCCGTGGGGCTCGCGCTTGAGGCCGATGTGGCCGAGGACCACGCCCACGATCGGCGGGAGGAGGAACGTGAACCCGCCCACCACGGAGATGATGCCGAGGATCATGGACGCCACCGAGCGGCCGACGCCGTCGGTCTGGCCGGGCTGCAGCGGGGCTCCGAAGCCGTGGCCGGGCGTGCCCTGCCCGTAGCCGTAGGCGGGGACGGTGCTCGCGTCCTGGCCGTAGCCGTACGGCTGCCCGTAGGCGGGACGGGTCTGCTCCTCCTGCTCGGCGTACGAGGGGGCCCGGTCCCAGGCGGCGCGGTCGGCGTCGCCGGCCGGGGCGTCGGGCCAGCCGGCGGCCGAGGAGCCGGTGCCGGAGGAGCCCGCACCGGCCTCGGACCCGTACCAGCTCGGCCGGGCGGCCTCACGGCGCGGGTCGTGGGAGGCGTGGGGGTCGGTCATGACGGTCCTTCCGGTTCGGGGCGTCGCGGTCCGGTGCCGAGTCTAGGGCGTGTCTGAGAATAGA
>NZ_JXSP01000160.1:0-21709 GCF_000946635.1 Micrococcus sp. MS-ASIII-49 | reverse complement strand
ACGATTGTCAGACATGCCCTAGGCGGTGCCCCCCCGGACCCGGCCCGGCCCCGCGCCCCTGCTCCCCGGCCGGCCTCACCCGGGCCGGCCCACCGCCTTGAGGTACCCGGAGAACCCGCCGGGGGTCCGCCCCTCCAGGCGGGACGAGGTGAGCACGCGGGTGGTGTCGGTGGCGATCACGCGCACCCGGCGGCCGTCACCGCCGTCGCGCTCCCCCGCCAGGGCCCGCACGGCCTCGGCCAGGCCGACGTCCTCGTGCTCGGCCACCGGCGGGAACCCGCCCACGGCCTCGTACAGCGACCACGGCAGTCCCAGGTTGGCCCCGTGCACGTGCGGGTGCCCCTCCTCGTGCCGGTAGCCGCGGAGCCAGGCCTGCCGCAGCGGCCCCTGGTGCACGTCCACCGTGCCCAGCACGAGCACCTCGTCGCGGCCGGCGGCCACGGTCTGCGCCAGCAGCCAGTCGGCGGGGACGCGGCTGTCCGCGTCGGTGGAGGCGAGCCAGAGGCGCTCGGCCGGCACGTCGGGGAACAGCGCGCGGGCCCGGCAGGCGCCCTCGAGGCGGGCCCGCCCGACGCCGGCCTGCCCGGCGGTCGGCTCCCCCAGTTCGAGGACGTGGATGCGCGGGTCGGCGGCGCGGGCCTCGAGGGCGGCGGCCACCGTGGCGTCCTCGCAGCGGTCCGCGGCGACCACGACCGCGGCCGTGCCCTGCGCGTGGTGCTCCTCCCAGCGGTCCAGGGCGGCGGTGAGGGCCGCGAGCGCGGCCGGCAGCCGCTCCTGTTCGTCCTTGGCGGGCACCACGACGACGGCATGGGTCGCGGCGGCGGCCCGCACGTGGAGGCTGATCCGGAAGTCGTCCTCCACAAGCTCGGTGCGCAGCCGCCAGCGCGGGTCGGCTGCGACGCGCGCGTGCACGGCGTCCCCGTCCAGCGGCCAGCCCTCGATGGGGTGGCGCCAGTGGCACAGCAGCAGCTCGCCGCCGGGGGCGAGCGCGGCGTCGGCGTCGTCGATCAGCGCGTCGAGCTCCTCGGGCTGCAGGAAGTAGCCGATCTCGGAGGCGATCACGAGGTCCGCGCCGGCGACGTCGGCCGGCCAGTCCGCGGGCAGCACGGCTCGGCGCACCTCGGCGTGCGGCGCGCCGGCCAGCCGGGCGGCGGCGCGCTCGACGGCGGTGGAGGACGCCTCGAGGCCGACCACGCGGTCCGCGCGCGCGGCCACGTCCGCGGTGAGCACGCCGATGGACGCGCCCGCCTCCACCACGGTCCCGTAGCGGGGCCGGGGCAGGGCGGCGAGGGTGAGCGCCCGTTTGCGGGCCTCGTACGACGAGCTGAGGTAGCGCCACGGGTCCTCCTGGGCCCGATAGAGCCGGTCGAAGACGGCGGCGGCCCGGTTGGCGTCGGCGTCGTCGGGGCCGGAGACGCGGTGGGCCTCGAACGGGCGCTCGTGGTGGGCGAGCACGACGGGGCCGAGGATCGCCTCGTCGCCGGGCGCGTCGGAGAGGGGCCGGACCTGGGAGGCGTGCGCGTCGAGGGCGGCACGGCGGGCGGCCCGGTCGTCGTCGGTGAGCGGCAGCCGTCGGTAGCGGCGGGCGGGCAGGTCGGCCGGGTCGGCCCAGTGCCAGAACCAGATGGGGAAGGCGTAGAGCGGCAGGTCGCACTCGCCCGCGACCGCGCCGACGGCGCGGCCGACGGCCTCGTGGTCCGCGTGGCCGTCGCCGGGGTCGTGGGAGGCGAGCACGGCGGGGCCGGGGTGGGCGTCGAGGGCCGCGGCGACGGCGTCGCGCACGGCGTCCTCGTGCTCGGCCACGCCGGAGTCGGGCAGGGCCAGGGATGCCCAGGTCAGCCGGTCCCGCGCCGGGGAGCCGGGGCCCGCGGAGGCGGGCAGGCCGGCGGCGAGGGCGTCGAGGGCGTGCTCCATCTCGTCCCGGCGCAGCCGGACCAGGTCCTCGGGCGTGTGCGTGGGCGAGTGCGGGTGGGAGGCCTCGCCGGCGGTGGCGACCAGCACGTGCACGCGTGCCCCGCCGCGCAGGGCGGAGCGGATCAGGCCGGTGGCGGCGAGGGTCTCGTCGTCCGGGTGCGCCACGGCCAGGAGCAGCAGCGTCTGCGCGTCCCAGACGGGCAGGCGCAGCTCCGGCAGCTCGCCGACGCCGCCCTCGGCCCAGGCCGCCTCGGACGTGCCGTCGTCGGTGTGGGAGAAGCTCACCACGTCCAGCCGCCGTCGGTCTCGCCGGTCAGGAGCGCGGCGCCCAGCCGGGCGTCGTCGCGGTGTCCGTGGTGCTGGCGCAGGTAGACCTGCAGGTCGGCGACGGCGCGGGCGTGCGCGGCGCTGCCGGTGAGCGGGCCGGGGCCGGTGGCCTGCCCGACGACGTCCATCACCTCGGTGCACAGCTGCGCCACGGTGCCGCGGATCCGGTCGGCCTCGACCATGCCGCGGCCGTGGTCCAGGCGGCCGGCGTCCACGTCGTCGGCGGCACGGGCGAGCAGGGCGGCCATCGCATGGAGCAGCCGGTCGACGCGGCCGAGCGCCGCCTGGCCGATCTGGTCCGGGCCCGGTCCGCGGCCCTCGGCCTCGGCGGCCGCGCGGGCGGCGGTGGCGTTCCGCAGGGTGCGGGCGATGCCGACGGCGCCGCCGAACCACACCGCCGCCACGCCGATGCCGCCCCACGCGAAGCCGGGCCGGCGCAGGTACCACTCGGCGCCGCCGACGGCACTGCCGGGGACGGCGTCGAAGGCCAGGCCCACCGTGCGGATCGGGGCGAGGCCGAGCGCGGGCCAGGCCGAGTCGGTCTCGGCCACGCCGGGGTGGGACAGGTCCACGAGCACGGCGCGGCGGGTGCCGTCCGCCTCCCGGCCGGTCACGACGGCGGCCGCGCACCGGTCCGCGAGCGAGCACCACGGCTTCTCGCCGTCGAGCAGCCAGGCGGTGTCGGGGCCGTCCGGGGCGGGGCGGAGGGCCGGGGTGCGGCCGCCGGACTCGGAGGCGTAGACGCCGAGCAGCCCGGCCGGGGCGGGGACGCCGGCCTGGGACAGGATCGAGAGCGCGTCCAGATGGGGCTCGAGCACGCGGGCGGCCGAGAGGTCCTGCGCGGCGACGGAGGCGAGCAGCTCCCACTGCTCCCGGGTGCGCCCCGCGCCGGTCAGCGGCAGGTCGAGCGGGGCGGCGTCTTCGCCGGACGCGGCACCGGACGCCGCACGGAGCAGCCCGACCATCGCGTCGACGTCGCCGCCGCAGGCCGCGGCGGCCGCGAGGAGGGCCTGCTCGGCCGGGCGGTCCACGGCTCCACCCGGGACGAGACGGACGGGCTCGGGCTGGGCCATGGGTGGGGACCTCCTCGTCGACGGCGCCCGGGCCGGTGCGCCCCGGGGTCGAGGATTCACCGTAGTCAGCACGGGCACGGCGGGGAATGGCCGGTGCGCCGGGGGCGAAGCAGCCCGCTCTTTCTTGACATGTTCCAGAGAACCGGATGGGATCGACTGGCATGGAGACCACGACGCGGGATGAGGACGAGCGCACGCTGCTGCGCGGCGTCGGCCTGCGCGTGACCCGGCCCCGCCTGGCGGTGCTGACCGCCCTCGCCGACCACCCCCACGCGGACGCGTCCACCGTGCTGACCGCCGTGCGTCGGGCCCTGCCCGGCACCTCGCACCAGGCCGTCTACGACTGCCTCCACGCGCTCACCGAGGCCGGGCTCGTGCGCTCCCTGCAGCCCGCCGGCTCCCCGGCCCGCTACGAGATCTGCACGGGCGACAACCACCACCACCTCGTGTGCCGCGGCTGCGGCACGGTCGTGGACGTGCCGTGCCGCACCGGCTCCGCCCCGTGCCTCGACGCCCCCGAGGACCACGGCTTCGCGGTCGACGAGGCCGAGGTCTACTACTGGGGGCTGTGCTCCGGCTGCCGGGAGTGACCGCCGGCGTCGTCCCGCTGGGCCGCGCGTCTTCCCCCGTCCGCCCGCCCGTGCCAAGGTGAGGCACATGACCGAGAACACCGCCGCCCTGCCCGCCGCCGAGCGTCCCGGCACCCCCGCCCTGCCGCAGGACCTCATCGACGTCGACGCCCTCCTGGAGGCGTACCGCACCGGTCACCCGGACGTGACGGACCCGACGCAGAAGGTCGTGTTCGGCACCTCCGGCCACCGCGGCTCCGCGTTCACGACCTCGTTCAACGACGACCACATCGCCGCCATCACGCAGGCCGTGGTCGAGTACCGCGCGCACCACGGGATCACGGGGCCGGTCCTCGTCGGCAAGGACACGCACGCCCTGTCCGGGCCCGCGCAGGACACCGCCGTCGAGGTGCTGCTCGGCAACGACGTCGAGGTGCTCGTCGACTCCCGCGGCGGCTACACGCCCACCCCCGCCGTGTCCCACGCGATCCTGCACCTGAACGCCGGGCGCGAGCTGTCGCCGTCGGGCTTCGCGGTGGACGGGGACAACGCCGGCCTCGTGGACGGCCTCGTGATCACCCCCTCGCACAACCCGCCCGCGGACGGCGGCTTCAAGTACAACCCGCCCCACGGCGGCCCCGCGGACACCGAGGCGACCACGTGGATCGCCGACCGCGCCAACGAGCTGCTCGCCGGCGGGCTGGCGGGCGTGCACCGGGTGGCGGACGCCGACGTCGCCGGCCACGCGAAGCTGGGCAGCTTCGACTTCCTGGACCGGTACGTGTCCGATCTGCCGCAGGTGATCGACGTGGAGGCGATCCGCGAGGCGGGCGTGCGCATCGGCGCCGACCCCATGGGCGGGGCGTCCGTGGCGTACTGGGGCGAGATCGCCGACCGCCACGGGCTGGATCTGACCGTGGTGAACCCGGAGGTGGACCCGCGGTTCGGGTTCATGACCCTGGACTGGGACGGCAAGATCCGCATGGACTGCTCGTCGCCGAACGCGATGGCCTCGCTGATCGAGCGGATGACCCCGGACGCGGACGGGCAGGCGCCCTTCGACGTCGCCACCGGCAACGACGCCGACGCGGACCGGCACGGGATCGTCACCCCCGACGGCGGGCTGATGAACCCGAACCACTACCTCGCCGTGGCCATCGACTACCTGTATCGCCACCGCGAGCGGTGGCCCCAGAGCGCGGGCGTGGGCAAGACCCTGGTGAGCTCCTCGATGATCGACCGCGTGGCCGGGGACCTGGGCCGCGAGCTCGTGGAGGTGCCGGTGGGCTTCAAGTGGTTCGTGCCGGGCCTGCTGACGGGCACCGGTGTGTTCGGCGGCGAGGAGTCCGCGGGCGCGTCCTTCGTGCAGTTCGACGGCAGCCCGTGGTCCACGGACAAGGATGGGCTGCTGCTGTGCCTGCTGGCTGCGGAGATCATCGCCGTGACGGGCCAGTCCCCGTCCGAGCGGTACCGCGACCTCGTGGCCCTGCACGGCGACCCGGCGTACGCGCGCATCGACGCCCCCGCGACCGCCGAGCAGAAGGCGAAGCTGAAGACCCTCTCCCCCGACGACGTCCCCGTGACCGAGCTGGCCGGCGAGACCATCCTCGCGACGCTGACCAACGCCCCGGGCAACGACGCCCCGATCGGCGGGCTCAAGGTGGTGACGCAGCACGCGTGGTTCGCGGCGCGGCCCTCCGGCACCGAGGACGTCTACAAGATCTACGCGGAGTCCTTCCGCGGCCCCGAGCACCTGACGCAGGTGCAGGCGGAGGCGCAGCGGCTGGTGGACGCGGTCATCGGCTGACCCCCGCCCCATCTCCCCTCCCCCCGTCCGCTTTCGTTCGGGAAACGGCGGCGTGTCGCACCGCTTTCGTTCGGGAAACAGCGGGGCGCGTGCGCCGTTTCCCGAACGAAAACGCCGTGGCGCCCGTCGGGGCGGCACCAGCGGCCGGAGGACGACGACGGCGCCCCGCCCTGCCGCCGCACAGGGCCGCTCGGTAGCGTGGCCGGCATGAGCACGCAGCCCCCCGGTTCGACCACGGACTCCCCCGACACCCCCGCCGACGATCCCGTCCGCGAGCCGTTGCCCACCGAGGCCCTGCCGATCGCGCCGGCCGGGCCCCGACCCGAGGAGCCGCGGGCCGCCGTCGAGCGGCTGCGCGCCGCCGCCCGCTCCCGCGCCGCCCACCCGCGCGCGGTGCGGGTGCGCCAGCTCAAGGGCCTGAAGCGGATGCTGACCGAGCACGCGGACCGGTTCGTCGCGGCGCTCGGCACGGACCTGGGCAAGCCGGCCACCGAGGCCCTGATCACGGAGATCGTCTCGGTGCGCTCCGAGGTGGACCACGCGCTGCTGCACCTGACCGACTGGATGGAGCCGCGGCCCGTGAAGCTGCCGCTGGCCCTGCGGCCCGCGAGCGCGGAGGTCCGGCCGCGGCCCAAGGGTCTCGTGCTGGTCATCGGCGCGTGGAACTACCCGGTGCAGCTCGCGCTCGCCCCGGTCGTGGGTGCGCTGGCGGCCGGCAACACGGTGGTGCTCAGCCCGTCGGAGAAGGCCCCGGCCACGGCGGCGGCGCTGCGGGAGCTGGTGCCGCAGTACCTGGACTCCGCGCTGGTCTCCGTGGTGGCGGGCGGCAAGGAGTGCAACACCGCGCTGCTGGCGGAGCCGTGGGACCACATCCTCTACACCGGCGGGGAGCGCGTGGGCCGGATCGTCTACGAGGCGGCGGCGAAGACCCTCTCCCCCGTGACGCTCGAGCTGGGAGGCAAGTCGCCGGCGGTGGTGACGCCGTCGCGGAACACGGGCGCGATGGCCCGCCGCATCGCATGGGCGAAGTTCACCAACGCGGGCCAGACGTGCGTGGCCCCGGACTACGTGCTGGCCGTCGGCGAGGCCGCGCTGCGCCAGGTGACCGCCGAGCTCCCCGCAGCCCTGCGCGAGTTCTACGGCGACGACCCCCGCGCGTCGAGGGACTACGGCCGGCTCATCTCCGCCGAGCACGCGGAGCGGCTGCGGGCGATGCTCCAGGCGGACCTCGACGCCGGCGCCGAGCTGCTCGTCGGCGGCGACGTGGATGTGGCGGGGCGGTACATGGCGCCGACCGTGGTGACGGGCGTCACGCCGGACGGCGCGCTCATGCAGGAGGAGCTGTTCGGCCCGATCCTGCCCGTGCTGACCGTGGACACCTTCCAGGACGCCCTGGACTTCATCGCGGAGCGCCCGCACCCGCTGGCCGCGTACCTGTTCACGGACCGGCCGAGCTATCACCGGGCCTTCGACGACCAGGTGCAGGCCGGCGGCCTCGGCTACGACGTCGGCCTGCTGCACGCCGGCATCGCGACGCTGCCGTTCGGCGGGATCGGCGCGTCCGGGATGGGCGCGTACCACGGCATCCACGGGTTCGAGACGTTCTCCCACCTGCGCCCGTCCATCACGAAGTCGGACCAGGTGGACACGCTCAAGACCGCGTACCCGCCGTACGGGCGGATGAAGCGGGCGCTGCTGCCGAAGATGCTCTGAGGGGTGGGGGTCAGCGCTGCGGCCAGAAGCCGCGGCGGTCGTAGACCTCCGCGAGGACGTCGGCGCGGTCGGTCATGATCCCGTCGACACCGAGGTCGAGCAGGCGCTCGATCTCCGCGGGATCATCCACGACCCACACGTGCACCGGCAGCCCCGCCGCGTGGCACCGACGCACGAACTCGGGCCGCACCACGGGCACGCGGCCGTGCCGGACGGGCACCTGCACGCAGTCGACGTCGAGGGCGTGCCGGCGCAGCCAGCGGGTCAGTCCCAGCGGGCCCAGCGTCACGAGCGCTGCGATGGCGGCCGCCCCGCCCGACGTCGCCACCCGCTCCAGCCCGTACGCCCGCTCGGGGTGGCCGAGGCGGGCGAGGGCGCGGCGGAAGAGTCGGCGACGCGAGTCGTGGAACGACGCGACGAGCACGCGGTCCCAGGCGCCGTGCTCGGCGAGGATGCGGGCCAGGGCCGGGGCCGACGCGCGGTCCTTGAGGTCCACGTTGAGGCGGGCCTCAGGGAGCGCCGTGAGCAGCTCGGTGAAGCGCAGCAGCGGCTCCCCGCCGACCGTGACGTCCGCCAGCCGCTCCCACGTGTGGTCGCGCAGCCGGCCGCGGCCCGTGCTGACGCGGTCCAGGGTCTCGTCGTGGAACACGATGAGCTCGCCGTCCGCCGTGGTCCGCACGTCCAGCTCGAGGTAGGTGAACCCGGCGGCGTGGGCGCCCACGAACGCGGCCAGGGAGTTCTCCCGGTCGACGGCGGCGCCCCGGTGCGCGAACCCCAGCGGGTGGCCGCGACGGGCGGGGACGGAGTCGGTGAGGTAGGCGGGGGCGGGACGGGGCGAGGTCGGACGCACGGGATCACCGTAGCGGGACGGGCGGCCGGCTGCCCACCGCCGCAGCCGGGAACGCGAGAGGTCGGAATGAGCGTCAGATCCGCCCTCATTCCGACCTCTCGCGTGACAGGAGGGGCCGAAGCGCCCGCCCTCAGTCCTCCGCCGGCAGCTCCAGCATGGGGCGGTGCTCGTAGAAGGTCTGCAGCACCACGGTGGTCCGGGTGGACACCGACGCCGTCTGGCGGATCTCCGTCACCAGCGCCTCGAGCTCCCGCGGCGAGCCCACGCGCACGAAGAGCATGTACGCGGCGTCGCCGGCCACGGAGTGGCACGCCTCGATCGCCGCGATGGACTCGAGGAGCTCGGGGGCGTCGTCGGGCTGACGCGGGTCCAGCGGGCTGATCTCGATGAAGGCGGAGAGCGGCTTGCCCACGGCCTCGGGGTCGAGCAACGCGCGGTAGCCCGTGATCACGCCCGTGCTCTCGAGCCGGCGCAGGCGCGCCTGCACCGCGGACGTCGACAGGCCGACCCGCTCGGAGAGCTGGGCGAGCGTGGCGCGCGGGTCATGGGAGACGGCGGCCGCGAGCCGCGTATCGACAGGGTCGTCCATGCGCGGCACGCTATCAGCCGTCCCCGGCCACGGGGTTGACAGCCCCCCATCCTCATGGAACTCTTCCGGCAAGTGATCCGCGTCACCGGATATTTTCCGGCGAGTCGACCTCAGGAGGGTTCCATGTCCACCATTCTGCAGCCCGCCCGGACCGACGTCGTCGTCCCGGAGACCCCGGCCGACGCGCGCACCGTCGAGACCCACCCGGCCTGGCTCCGCCTCAAGGCCGCCGCCACCGCCCTGCAGCCCCTGCAGGTCAAGGACGGCTCCATCCCGGACCCGGCGGACCACGCCGCCGCGCGCGAGCACGTGGAGACCATCGTCGCCGCCGTCGAGGAGCTCGCCCCGCTCTTCCCGCACGACGCCGCCTACCTCGCCGCCCTGCCCCGCGACTTCGCCCGCTGGGCCGACGGCGGCTTCGCCGAGCCCGATTTCCTGGACTCCCTCGTCGCCTTCCAGCCGCAGGAGCACCGCGTCGACGGCGTCCGGCACCTCGTGGTCTTCCCGATGTACACGCAGAACGGCTCCCCCGACCGGCACGTGGAGGCCCTCGTCGTCGAGACCATCTGGCCCGAGTTCATCGCCGAGCTCGAGGCCGGCGACTACGGCAACCGCCTCTTCGTCTCCCTGCGCCTGATCGACTTCACCCCCGGCTACGACACGAACTCGGCCGTCCTCTTCCCCGAGACCGTGGCCATGCGGGAGATCCCCACCTTCACGTGGGGCGCCATCTTCCAGGACCGCGAGGCCGCCCGCTTCCGCCGGGTCGTCTCCGCCGCCGCCGAGATCACCCAGCTCGAGCTCCCGGCCGAGCTCGCCGAACTGCTCTCCAGCCAGGAGCTCGCCGAGGGCACCTTCGTGATGTGGGACCTCATCCACGACCGCACGCACATGCGCGGCGACCTGCCCTTCGACCCGTTCATGATCAAGCAGCGCATGCCCTTCTTCCTCTACACGCTCGAGGAGATGCGCTGCGACATGACCGCCTTCCGCGAGTGCGTGGCGATCGAGCGCCGCCTCACGGCGCGCGCCGCCGCCGGCGAGCAGCTCACCGCGCTCGAGGAGCAGACCCGCCGCCACGCCGGGCTCGTGCAGCACGCCGTCCTCTTCGACCGGGTCTTCCGCTTCGCCCTCACCGGCTCCCGCGTCCGCAACTACGACGGCCTCGGCGGCCAGCTGCTCTTCGCCTGGCTGCACCGCAAGGACGTGATCCAGTGGCGCGACGTCGAGCTCAGCGTGGACTGGGACCGGCTCGCCAACGCCGTCGTCGAGCTGGGCGACGCCATCGACACGCTCTACTGGGAGTCCATCGACCGCCCCAAGACCGTGCACTGGCTCCAGGCCTACGAGCTCGTCGCCTCCGTGGTCACCCCGCACCCGGCCTCCGTGTGGGCGCAGGGCCTGCCGCGCGAGGTGCTCGCCGGCCCGCCCAAGGGCTACACCGACCTCGTGCTCGACGACGAGTTCCCGCTGTCCATGTTCTTCGAGGCCCTCGAGAAGAAGATGTGCGGCGTCATCGAGTCCACCGCCGGGATCCGCGGCACGGACGCCTGACCCGTGGCCGCCCTGACCGACCGCGCCGTCCTGATCGCGGGCGCCACGAGCGCCTCGGGCCGGGCCGCCGCCCGCACCCTCCTCGACGCCGGCGCGCACGTCGTCGCGACCGGGCGCGACGCCGCGAAGCTCGCCCCCCTCGCCGAACTCGGCGCCGAGACCGCGGCCCTGGACCTCACGGACGAGACCGCCGTCCGCGGCCTCGTCGAGGACCTGCACGCCCGCGGCACCCGGATCGACGGCCTGCTCCACCTGGTGGGCGGCTGGCGCGGCGGCGGGGGCCTCGCCGGCCAGACCGAGGAGGACTACCGCGCCCTCGAGGCCTCGTTCACGGCGCTGCGGCACGTGAGCCGGGCCCTCGACGACGACCTGCGGGCCTCGTCCGCCGGTCGCCTCGCGATCGTCTCGTCCACGGCGGTGACCCGGCCGCTCGCCGGCGGCGCGAACTACGCCGCGGTGAAGGCGGCGAGCGAGGCATGGACCCGCGCGGTCGCGCAGGGCTGGGCCAAGGCCGCCCGGGACGCGGAGGCGCCGCTGCGCTCGGCGGCCGTCGTGTTCCGTGTGAGGTCCCTCGCCGGGCTCGAGGAACGGCTGGCCGAGGAGTACGCGCGACTGTGGAAGGCTGAGGCGGGCGCGCTGAACGACGCCGTCCTCACGCTCCAGGAGAAGGGAACGGACTGACATGCAGAGGATCCACGATCCGCAGGAGCGGGGCTTCGCCTCGGACAACTACTCCGGCGTCCACCCGGAGGTGCTCGCGGCGATCGCCGAGGCCAACGGGGGCCACCAGGTCGCCTACGGCGAGGACGTGTACACGGCGCGTCTTCAGGAGGTCGTGGCCCAGCACTTCGGCAAGGACGCCACCGCGTGGCCGATGTTCAACGGGACCGGGGCGAACGTCGTCGGGCTCCAGGCCATGCTGCCCCGCTGGGGCGCGGTGATCTGCGCGGACACCGCGCACATCCACGTGGACGAGGGCGGCGCGCCCGAGAAGTCCGCCGGCATCAAGCTGCTGCCCGTGGCCACCGACGACGGCAAGCTCACCCCCGAGCTGATCGCCGCCGAGGCCTGGGGCTGGGGTGACGAGCACCGCGCCCAGCCCCTGGTCGTCTACCTCACCCAGTCCACCGAGCTCGGCACGGTCTACACCCCGGACGAGGTCAAGGCCATCACGGACTACGCCCACGAGCACGGGATGCGCGTCTACATGGACGGCGCCCGCATCGCCAATGCCGCGGCCTCCCTGGGCCTGCCGCTGCGCGCCTTCACCACCGACGTCGGCGTGGACGTGCTCTCCCTCGGCGGCACCAAGAACGGGGCGCTGCTGGCCGAGGCCGTCGTCGTGCTCGACCCGGACGCCGCGGACGGCCTCGTGTACCTGCGCAAGAACCAGATGCAGCTGGCCTCGAAGATGCGCTTCATCTCGGCGCAGCTGCTCGCCCTGTTCGACGGCGACCTGTACCTGCGCTCCGCCCGCCACGCCAACGCCATGGCCGCCCGGCTGCGCGCCGGCATCGAGGCGGGGGTCGCCGACGGCTCGCTGGCCGGCGTCGAGTTCACGCAGGCCACGGACGCCAACGCCGTGTTCGCCGTCCTGCCCGAGGGCGTGGCCGACCGGCTGCGCGCCCGCTTCCGGTTCTACGACTGGGACGCGGCGCGCCGCGAGGTGCGCTGGGTGTGCGGCTTCGACACGACCGAGGAGGACGTGGACGCGTTCACGGCGGCGCTGCGCGCCGAACTCGTCCCCGCCGTCTGACGGACGCGCCCGGCCGGGATACCCTTCTACCACCGTGCAGCAGGGTGGGACGCCGCGGCCTTCGACGCGCGTCCGACCGCTCCTCCACCGAAAGGCCACCGTGGACACCAGCGCACCCCGGACGTCCCCGTCGACGCCGGCCGCCTCCGCCGCCCACGCCACCCATGAGGGCGGCTCCCTGCAACGCACCCTCAAGTCCCGGCACCTGACGATGATCGCGATGGGCGGCGCCATCGGCACGGGCCTGTTCGTGGCCTCGGGCAACACCATCGCGACCGCCGGCCCCGGTGGCGCCCTCGTGGCCTATGTGGCCATCGGCTTCATGGTGTTCCTGCTGATGCAGTCGCTCGGCGAGATGTCCACGTACCTGCCGGTCTCCGGCGCGTTCGAGGAGTACTCGACCCGCTTCGTGAGCCCCTCGTTCGGCTTCGCCATCGGCTGGAACTACTGGTACAACTGGGCGATCACGGTGGCCGCCGAGCTCGTCGCGGCGGCCCTGATCATGCGGTACTGGCTCCCGGACGTGCCCTCGTGGATCTGGTCCGCGATCTTCCTCGCGCTGCTCTTCGGCCTCAACGCCCTCTCCACGCGCGCCTACGGCGAGAGCGAGTTCTGGTTCTCGCTCATCAAGGTCGCCACGGTGGTGATCTTCCTGGTGCTCGGCGTCCTGATGATCGTCGGCATCCTCGGCGGCTCCTCCCCCGGCTTCCACAACTGGACGGACGGCGAGGCCCCCTTCGTGGGCGGCGGCGCCGGCATCCTGGCGATCTTCATGGTGGCCGGCTTCTCCTTCCAGGGCACCGAGCTGGTCGGCGTGGCCGCGGGCGAGGCCGAGGACCCGGAGAAGAACGTGCCCAAGGCGATCCGCACCGTGTTCGTGCGCATCCTGCTCTTCTACGTCGGCGCAATCACCGTCGTCGGCTTCCTCATCCCCTACACCAGCCCCCACCTGCTGGGCAGCGACGTCGAGGACATCTCGATCTCCCCGTTCACGCTCGTCTTCGAGAACGCGGGCGTGCTCGCCGCCGCCTCCGTGATGAACGCCGTGATCCTCACGGCCATCCTCTCCGCGGGCAACTCGGGCCTGTACGCCTCCACCCGCATGCTCTGGGCCCTGGCCGACTCCGGCAAGGCCCCGCGCTTCCTGGCGAAGGTGAACCGGCGCGGCGTGCCCATGAACGCCCTCTACGCCACCACCGCGGTGGGCGCGGCGTGCTTCCTGACCACGTTCATCGGGGACGGCGCCGCCTACGTGTGGCTCGTCTCCGCCTCGGGCCTGGCCGGGTTCATCGTGTGGATGGGCATCGCCTGGAGCCACTACCGGTTCCGGCAGGCCTACGTCGCGCAGGGCCACGATCCGAAGGATCTGCCCTACCGCGCCTTCCTGTTCCCCCTCGGCCCGATCGTCGCGCTGGTCATGTGCGCCGTCGTGATCCTCGGCCAGAACTACCAGGCGTTCATGGGCGACGTGGACCTCGTGGCCGTGGCCAGCGCGTACATCGGCCTGCCCCTGTTCCTCGCGCTGTGGCTCGGCCACAAGCTCGTCACCGGCTCGACGCCGGTCCGCTACGAGGACGCCGACCTCACCCGCGTCCTGGACTGAGTCCCCCACCTCGGAGGTCGCCGTGCCCGCCCCCTCCTCCCACGCTCCCGCCGCCACCCACACCGCCCGGGGCCGCCTGGTCTGGGTGGACGTCGCGCGCGGCCTGGCCCTGGTCGCGATGATGGTCGCCCACACGGCGCCCGCCGGCGGCCCGGGTGGGGTGCTCCACCTCTCCGAGCACCTCACCGCGCCCCTGTTCGCGGCGCTCGTGGGCGTGGGCGCGCGCCTCGAGGTGGAGTGGCTGGGCCGTGGCCGGGCCGTGCCCCGCGCGCTTGTGCGGGCGGCCGCCCTGTTCGGGGCGGCGTGGCTGACCGGGCTCTTCGGGGCGGCCGTCGTGAACGTGCTGGCGCACCTGGCTGTGCTCACGGTGCTCATGGCACTGCTGGCCGCCCTCCCCCTCGCCGCGCACCTCGTGCTCGCCGTCCTGGCCGGCGGAGGCGGCCTCCTGCTCGCCGCCACACCGACGGCCGACGTCGTCGACCGGCTCCTCCCCGCCGCGCAGGCGCTCGGGCTGAGCCGCGCGACGCTGACCCCGTGGGTCTCCGCGTTCCTCACGGACGGCCCGTACCGTCTCCCCCTGTTCCTCGCGTGGGCGCTGCTGGGGGCGGTGCTGGTCGCCACCGTCCACGGCACGACGACGGCGGCCCCGGCCCGGCGCGCACGGCTCACGGGGCTCGCCTGGGCGGCCGGGGGGATCGCGCTGGCCGGCGTCGTGCTCGCCCTGTCCCGGACGCAGACCGGCGCCGCCCCCCTGCCCTACACGGCGACCCCCGCGGAGGCCCTGCTGGACACGGGCCTGGTGCTCGCCGTCCTCGGTGCGTGCGCGGCCCTGGCGCCGCGGCGGGCCGGGCTGCTGGCCGTGCCCGGCGCGATGACGCTGTCCGTGTACGTGGCGCACCTGTGGTACCTCGGCTGGGTGCGGCGGCTCGGACCCGGGCCGTGGCGCAGCGCCACCGGCGCGGACGACACGTGGTTCAACCTGGCCGTGCTGGTCGTCGGCGCGCTGCTGCTGCCGCTGCTGTGGCGGGCCGTCGTGCGCGTCGGCCCGTTCCGCGCGGGGCCGCTCGAGGGCGTCGTCCGCCTGCTGACGGCCCCGTTCGACCGCGCGCGCTGACCGACGTCCATCCCAGCGGGTAGCCTCAAGAGCGTGAGCGAGCGAACCACCTACCTGCTGATCGACGGCGAGAACATCGACGCCACCCTCGGCACGTCCATCCTGCAGCGGCGCCCCCAGCCCGACGAGCGGCCACGCTGGAAGCGCCTGCTCGGCTACCTCGAGGACCGCTGGGACCAGCCGGTCAAGGGCCTGTTCTTCCTCGCCATCGACGGCGAGATCCCCATCCCGTTCGTCCAGGCGCTCACCGCCCTCGGCTTCCAGCCGATCATGCTGCGCGGCGAGGGCAAGGTCGTGGACATCGGCATCCAGCGCACCGCGGAGGCGCTGCTGGGCCGGGAGGACGACGTCGTCCTCGTCAGCCACGACTCCGACTTCGCCCCCCAGCTCACCGACCTCGCGGCCACGCCGGGCCGACGCACCGGGATCATGGGCTTCGAGGAGTTCCTCTCCCACGAGCTGCGCCGCATCCCCGGGGTCGAGTTCTTCGACCTGGAGCACGCGGTGGGCGCGTTCGACTCGTCCCTGCCGCGCCTGCGCGTGATCGACGTCGAGGCGTTCGACCCGTACGAGTTCCTCTGACCCGCCGGGGGTGGCCCGCGGCTCAGTCCGTGGGCAGCTCCAGCAGGCGTTCGACGGTGGCGGCCACCCCGTCGTCGTCGCACGCCCCGACCACGCCGTCCGCCGCGGCCAGCAGCGACGGATGGCCCGAGGCCACGGCCAGGCCGAGACCAGCCCACTGGAGCATCTCCAGGTCGTTGGGCATGTCCCCGAACGCGACGACGTCGACCGGCGCGACCCCCCGGCTCGCGGCGAACTCGGCGAGGGTCGCGGCCTTGTGCACGCCCGGGGCGGACATCTCCACGAGCGCGATGCCGGGCGCGGAGTGCGTGGCACTCACGAGCTCGTCCAGCTCGGCGCGGGCCGCGGCGAGGAAGGCGTCCGGGGCCAGGGTGTCCGAGCGGGCCAGCAGCTTCACCACGCCCAGCCGACCCGGCAGCGCGGCCTCGAGCGTGGCCGCCGCGTGGACCTCGGCCCGGAACTCGGCGCGCTCGGAGAACGCGTGCTCCCAGAAGAAGCCCTCGAGGGTCTCGGCGCCGAAGGACACGGTGCGGTCCAGGGCGCGCAGCCGGTCCGTGGCTGTCCACACGGCCTCGACGGGCATGGGGTGGGCGATCAGGACGTCGTCCGTGGCGGTGTCCACGAGGACGGCGCCGTTGGAGCAGATCACCGGGCCGACGGGGCCGAGCTGCGCGCTCAGCGGGCCGAGCCAGCGGAGGGGACGGCCGGTCACGAACACCACCTCGACGCCGGCGTCGTGGGCGTCCCGCAGCGCCGCGATGGTGCGCGGGCTCAGGCGCCCCGACCGCGTGTGCCGGTACCCGATGATGGTGCCGTCCAGGTCCGTCGCGATCATCCGCGGACGGCGCGAGGGCAGGGGCAGGGCGGGCATGCGCTCAGTCTAGGCCGGGGCCGTGCGGCGGGCCGGGGTGTCCTCCGCGGGCGAGCGGGGGCACGATGGGGGCGTGGACACCGCACAGCAGACCACCGCACAGGACACCGCCCCGGACCCCGCGTCGACGACGCCCCGCACGGTCACCGTCACCGGCGCCGCCGGCAACATCGGCTACGCGCTGCTCTTCCGCATCGCCGCCGGCGGGATGCTCGGCCCGGACACCCCGGTCCGGCTGCGCCTGCTCGAGATCCCGGCCGCCCTGGGCGCCGCGGAGGGCACCGCCATGGAGCTCGCCGACGCGGCCTTCCCGCTGCTGGCCGACGTGGAGGTCACGGACGACCCGGCCCGCGCCTTCGACGGGGTCCAGCACGCGCTGCTCGTCGGCGCGCGGCCGCGCACGAAGGGCATGGAGCGCGGCGACCTGCTCGAGGCGAACGGCGGGATCTTCGGGCCTCAGGGCCGGGCGATCAACGACCACGCGGCGCAGGACGTGCGGGTCGTCGTCGTCGGGAACCCGGCCAACACCAACGCGCTGATCGCCGCCGCCCACGCCCCGGACGTGCCGGCCGCGCGCTTCACGGCGCTGACCCGGCTGGACCACAACCGGGCCGTGGCGCAGTTGGCCGCGCGGGCCGGCGTCGCGGTGACGGACGTGTCCGGCGTGACGATCTGGGGCAACCACTCCGCCACCCAGTTCCCGGACCTCACCCACGCCCGCGTGCGGGTGGACGGGACGTGGCGGCCGGCGCTCGAGGTGGTGGACCCGGTGTGGGCGAGCGAGGAGTTCGTGCCGCGCGTGGCGAAGCGGGGCGCGGAGATCATCGAGGTGCGCGGGGCGAGCTCGGCGGCGTCGGCGGCGTCCGCGGCGATCGATCACCTGCGCGACTGGACTCTCGGCACCGGTGCGGACGCGGACGGTGCGCCGCGCCGGACGTCGGCCGCGGTGGTCTCGGACGGCTCCTACGGGGTGCCGGAGGGGCTGGTCAGCTCGTTCCCCGTGACGTCCGACGGCGGCACCGCGTGGCGGATCGTGCCGGGGCTGGAACCGGACGAGTCCGTGCTGCCGGGTGAAGGAGGGCGGCTGGCCGCGACCGTCGCCGAGCTGGAGGCCGAGCGCGACGCCGTGCGAGGGCTGGGCCTGCTCTGAGGCGGCCGGGATCGGCTGCGTGACTGACCCTTCTGGGGCGTCCCCGCCCGCCGGAAGGGTCAGCTGCGCAACAGATTCGTGCGGGGACGGGAGGGCGTGGGGTCAGTCCGCCAGCTCGGCCCGCGTGGGCGGGTCCGCCCCCGGGCGGGAGGCCGTGATCGCCGACGCGCGGGAGGCGTAGATCAGCACCGACTCGACGTCGGCCGGGTCCATCGCGTGCAGGCGGCCGCGGTTCGCGGCGCCGAGCAGGGAGCGGTCGTCGAGGGCGGCGAGCAGGGCGGCGGTGAACGAGTCGCCGGCGCCCACGGTATCCGCGACGTCCACGGGCACGATCGGGCGCTCCACCACGCCATGCGCGGTGACGGCCACGATGTCCTCGGCGCCGCGGGTCATCACCACGAACGCCGGGCCCATCTGCTGCCACGCCTGCAGCGACTCGCGCAGCGGGCGGTCCGGGTACAGCCACGCGATGTCCTCGTCCGAGGCGTGCACCACGTCCGCCAGCCGCACGGACTCCTCCGCGCGGGCGCGGGCGAACGCCCGGTCCGGCACGATCGTGGGCCGCACGTTGGGGTCGTAGCTGATGGTCGTGACCGCGGAGATCCGCTCGAGCAGGGCCATCACCTCGGCGTCGCCGGGGGCGAGCATGGTGGCGATGGAGCCGGCATGCATGTGGTGCAGCGGGCCGCCGGCGGCGTCGTCGAAGTCCCGGGCGAGCGCGGCGGCGGGCGGCAGCGTCCAGTCCAGCTCGAACTCATAGCTGGCGGCGCCCGTGGGGTCCAGGCGGGCGGTGGCCACGGAGGTGGCGGCGGCATCCGGCTCGAGCAGGCAGCGCACGCCGTTCTCCCGCAGGTGCGAGGCGATCATGTCCCCGTGCGCATCGCGGCCGAGGCGGCCGGCGAACAAAACGGGCCGCTCCAGCCGGCTCAGGCCCACGGCTACGTTCAGGGGGCTGCCCCCGACGTGCACGCGGGGGGTCGCGGTGTCCGAGACCACGACGTCGACGAGCGCCTCTCCGATCACACCACAGTACTGAGCCACGCGCCCCACGGTACCCTAATCACCGGCGCGGAACCGGGGCTGTGCGCAGGCTTCCAGGCCCCCGAGAAACGCCCGACACCCCCATCCCCGACCCCTCGGCAGGCGGCCATGTCCCCCACCCCCACCCGGCCCTCGCGCGGCCCCGGCTGGCGCCTCCACGGCGACGGCCGCACCATCACCCCGGGCACCGTCGTCGCCCCGGACGAGCGGCTGAGCTGGCCGCGGACCGTGGGCATCGGCGTGCAGCACGTGATGGCCATGTTCGGTGCCACCGTGCTCGTGCCCGCCCTGACCGGGATGCCCGCGACGACGGCGCTGCTCTTCTCCGGCCTCGGCACCCTGCTCTTCCTGGTCATCACGGGCAACCGCCTGCCCTCGTACCTGGGCAGCTCGTTCGCGTTCATCGCACCGCTGACGGCCGCCGCCACGATCGGCGGCACGGGGGCCGCGCTCGGCGGCATCCTCGTGACGGGCCTGCTGCTCACGGTGATCGGCGTGATCGTGCACCGCGCCGGCACCGGCTGGATCCACACGCTCATGCCGCCGGCGGTGATGGGCACGATCGTGGCCCTGATCGGCCTCAACCTCGCCGGCGCCACGACGACGGCCATGCAGGAGGTGCCCGTCACCACGTTCGGCACGGCCCTGGCGGTGGTGCTCACGGCCGTGACGTTCCGGGGGCTCCTGGGCCGCCTGTCCATCCTCGTGGGCATCGTGGTGGGCTACGTACTGGCCCTCGCGCAGGGCCAGGTGGACTTCGCCGCCGTCGGGGAGGCCGCCTGGATCGGGCTGCCGCCCTTCCACGGCCCGGAGCTGCGCTGGGACCTGCTGCCCCTGTTCCTGCCCGTGGTGCTCGTGCTGGTCGCGGAGAACATCGGCCATGTCAGGACCGTCGGGCTGATGACCAAGCGCGACCTGGACCCGCTCACCGGCCGTGCCCTGATCGCGGACGGCCTCTCCACCATGCTCTCCGGCGCGGGCGGCGGCGTCGGCACCACCACGTATGCGGAGAACATCGGCGTGATGGCCAGCTCGCGCGTCTACTCGACGGCGGCGTACTGGGTGGCCGGCCTGACCGCGATCGCCCTCGCGTTCCTGCCGAAGTTCGGGGCCGCCGTCGCCACCATCCCGGCCGGGGTGGCCGGCGGCGCGGGCATCATCCTCTACGGGATGATCGGCATGATGGGCGTGCGCATCTGGGTGCAGAACCGCGTGGACTTCTCCAACACCGTGAACCTCATGACGGCGGGTGCGGGCCTGATCATCGCGATCGCCGACCCCCAGCTCGTGGTCGGCGGGCTCGTGTTCGGCGGCATCACGCTCGGCACGGTCGCCGCCCTGGTGGTGTACCACCTCATGACGGCGATCGCCCGCGCCCGCGGCACCGAGCCGGTGCCCGAGGACGAGGAGCAGTTCGAGGCCTCGGAGGCCGGCCGGCTCGGCTGACCCCGATCCCGCGCCACGCGCACTTTCGGTCGTGAGATAGGGCCAATCTCACGACCGAAAGCGCTGAGAACCCCCCTTTCACGTTCGAAAACGCTGGGCGGGGGCGGGCAGGGCGAGGCGGGGCGGGGGGCGGGCCCCGTCAGCCGGCCGCGACCTCCTCGTCGGCGAGGGCGAGGACCTGGTCGAGCACGTCGAGGCCGAAGCGCAGGTCCTCGTCCGAGATGTTCAGCGGCGGGCACAGGTGGAACCGGTTCTCGGCCATGAACAGCAGCAGCCCGCGGTCCTTCGCCTCGGCCATCATCCGCCCCATCACGGGCGCCACCTGACCGAGCGGGGCCAGCCGCTCCCGGGTCTGCCGGTCCTTCACCAGCTCGACGGCCCAGAACGCGCCGGCGCCGCGCACCTCGCCCACGCTCGGGTGGGCCGCAGCGATCTCGGCCAGGCGCGGCCCGATGATCTGATCGCCGATGCGCTTCGCATGGGCGACCATGCCCTCCTCCTCCATCGCGGTGATCGCGGCGACGGCGGCCGCGCACGCGAGGGGGTGGCCCGAGTAGGTCAGGCCGCCGGGGTAGGGCGTGGTCGCGAAGCTCTCGTAGACGTCGTCGCTCATGGCGACGCCGCCCAACGGCACATACCCGGAGTTGACCCCCTTGGCGAACGTGACGATGTCCGGGGTGACGCCCGTCAGCTGGTGGCCGAACCACTCGCCCACGCGGCCGAAGCCGACCATGACCTCGTCGATGATCAGCAGGATCCCGTGCTCACGGCACAGCTCCTTGACGCCGGCCATGTAGCCGGGCGGCGGCAGGAAGATGCCCGCGGTGCCGGGGACGGCCTCGAGGATCACGGCGGCCACGGTGGAGGGGCCCTCGAGCTCGATCACGTCGCGCAGGTGGGCCAGCGCGCGCTCGGCCTCCTGCTCGTCGCTCTCCGAGCCGAACGCGGAGCGGTACGTGTACGCGGGCTGGAAGTGCACGACGCCGTCGGACGCCGAGTCCGAGCCCACGCGCCGCAGGGAGCCGGTCAGGTTCGCCGTCAGGCGCGTGGCGCCGTGGTACGAGAGGTACGCGGAGAGCACCTTGTGCCGGCCCGTGTGCAGGCGTGCCATCCGCACCGCGTGCTCGTTGGCCTCCGCGCCCGCGTTCGTGAAGAACACGTGGTTGATGGACTCCGGCAGCCGCTCCGTGATCAGCCGGGCCGCCTCGGACCGGGCGTCGTTGACGTGCTGCGGGGCCACGGTGGCGAGCGTCTCGGCCTGCTCCCGGATCGCGGCCACGATCTTCGGGTGGCGGTGGCCGACGTTCGTGAAGACGAGCTGCCCGCTGAAGTCGACCATGGGCCGACCCTCGCCGTCCCACACCCACGACCCCTCGGCGTCGAGGATGGTCATGGGTGTGAGGTCGCGCTGCGCGCTCCACGAGTGGAACACGTGCGCGCGGTCGAGCTCGTGGGCGCGGCGGCCGCGCTCGATGGCCTCGTCGCTGATCCGGGGATCCCGGCGGCCGACGTGCTGCTGATGCTCGGACATGCGCCCTCCTTGAGTGTGATGCGGGTCATTCCGAGCATAGGCAGGCCCGCCCTCAGCGCGAGCTGGCGCCCCGCCGCCCGCGCGCCACCCCCACGAACGCCTGCACGAGCTCCGAGTCGGCCGCCTTGAGCCAGGCCAGGGCGACGTCCCAGCCGGGGTGCCGGGCCTCGTCGTCGCCCTGGCCCGCGGGATCCGCCCCGTCGACGACGGCGGCGCCCG
>NZ_JXSP01000159.1:0-7900 GCF_000946635.1 Micrococcus sp. MS-ASIII-49 | reverse complement strand
CGACGGCGGCGCCCGCCTCCGCCTCGGCCCGCGCCTGCTCGTCCGCGAGCGCGGACCGCGTGGCGGCGGCCTCGCGGTCGGCGCGGGACAGGCCCACGGTGTCGTCGAGGGTGGAGGCCAGCGGCAGCACGATCACGTCCTTGCGGCCGAACATGCGGGCCACGGACATCGGCAGCACGACGTGGCCGGCGCCAGCCGGGGCGATCTCCAGGGCCATCCGCTCGCCCGCGCCGGGCGGCTCGGCGGCGTCCATCGGCTCTGCGCTGGGGGCCGGGGCGAAGCGGGCGGGGTCCAGCTCCTCGTCCGGGTCGAGCTCGGCGGGCGGCACGGGGCCGTCCGCGTCCACGTCCCAGGCGGCGAGCAGGTGGTCCTTGCCCACGCACACCACCGGCAGCTCGGAGTACACGCCCACGAGGTGCACGTGGCCCGGGTCGACGCCGCCGGCGCGCAGGAACTCCTCGGCGGACACGTCGCGTCGGCGCCGCACATAGCCCAGCTGCGGCAGGAAGTGGCGGGGCTGACCGGCGTCGTCGTGGGCGAGGTGGGCCAGCTGGGCGGCGTCGTCGTGGTTGACGAGCTGCACCGTGCGCTGGCGCGTGGTGAACCGCTCCACCCACGTGGACGGCGTGGCCCCGGGGATGGTGGCCAGGAAGAGGGTCTCCGGCGGGACGGGCAGGTCGGCCGGCGGCGCGGGCGCGGGACGACGCCGGCCCTCGCCCCCGGCGCGGCCCGCGGGCTTCACGCCCTTGGCCACGCCACGCCCGCCGGAGCGGGTGGACCGGGCGGGGCCGCCCCTGCTCGCGCGGGACTTCCCGCCCCGGCCGCCACGGGAGCCGCTCAGCGGACCTTCTCCTTCAGGAAGGAGACCGCGCGGTCCCAGGCGAGGGCGGCGGCCTCGGGCCGGTAGTTGCCCTGGGGGTTCTCGTCGTTGTGGAAGGCGTGCGGGGCGTCGTAGTAGAAGTACTCGACGTCGGCCCCGGACTCCTCGCGGATCTGCTGCTCCTGCCTCCGCGCGTCCTCGACGGGGAAGGAGTCGTCCTGCTCGGCGTAGTGGCCCTGGACGGCGGCGGTGACGCCGGAGAAGTCACCGGGCACGCCCTGGCCCACGCCGTAGAAGGGCACGGCGGCGGAGACCTTGTCCCCCTGCTGGGCCGCGAGGGCGAGCACGAAGCCGCCGCCCATGCAGAAGCCGATCGCGCCCACGGTCTGCGAGGTCACCTCGTCCCGGGCCAGGAGCCAGTCGACGGCACCGGCGAGCTGGCGGGCGCCCTCCTCGGCGGGCAGGTTCTGCATCATCTCGCCGGCCTCGTCGCCGTCGTGGGCGATCCAGCCTCCGTAGAGGTCGGGGGCGAGCGCGACGAAGCCGAGGTCGGCGAGGCGGTCGCACACATCCTTGATGTGGTCCACCAGGCCCCACCACTCCTGGATCACGATCACGCCGGGGCCCTTCCCGGAGGCGGGCAGCGCGAGGTAGCCGTGGCCCGTCCGGTCGCCGTCCTGGCCGGCGTCCTTGGTGGGCAGGTCGAACGTGACGTTCTGGTGCGGGGTCTTCGAAGCCATCATGGGCCCCACCCTATGAGGAGACCGGGCCCCTCATCGAGGGACCCGGTCTCGACGCGCGAGGTCGACTCAGGCTCAGGCCTGGGCGTCGGCCTCGGACAGCACGAAGGCGGCGCCGATCTCGAGCTTCACCTTGTCCGAGACCAGGACGCCGCCGGCCTCGGTGGCGGCGTTCCAGGTCAGACCGAAGTCCTTGCGGGAGATCTCGCCGGTGGCCTCGAAGCCCACGCGGGTCGCGCCGAAGGGATCCTTGTCCTGGCCGCCGAACTCGGCCTCAAGCTCCACGGTCCGGGTGACGCCGTGCAGCGTCAGCTCCCCGACCAGGGTGAACTCCTCGGGCTCGCCGCGGACCTCGGTGGAGCGGAAGGTCATGGTGGGGAACTGCTCCACGTCGAAGAAATCGGCGGAGCGCAGGTGGCCGTCGCGGCCCTCGTTCTTGGTGCTGATGGAGGCGACGTCGACGGTCACGTCCACGGAGGACTGGGCGAACTGCTCGGCGATGACGAGCTGGCCCTCCACGGCGTGGAAGGTGCCGCGCACCTTGGAGATGCCCGCGTGGCGGACGACGAAGTCGACGTCCGAGTGGGCGGCGTCGAGATTCCAGGTTCCGGTGGTGATGGCGTTCATGGGGTGCTCCTTCTGAAGCGGGTCTGTCTGGTGTGTCCGGGGTGGGCCGCCGCGGCGGCGATGGCTCCTGGGCCTCCGAACTTGTTTCAAATTCAAACATCATCCGGGCAGGCCGTCCACGCTTGATCGTCAAAATTCGAAATAGAGACGGAGGTCACGGTCCGGGGGCACATCAGGCCGCGTCCGCCCACGACGACGGCCCGGAACCTCCGGGGTTCCGGGCCGTCGGCCCGCGGTCGGGCAGCGGGGCCGCGCTCGGGCGGCCGGACGGGGTCAGGCGGCGGGGCCGCCCCCCGTCACGGGTAGAGGCCGCGGGTGCGGTGGGCCTCGGCCACGCGCTGGACAGCGGTCAGGGTGGCGGCCTCGCGCAGGCTCACGCGGCGGCTCTCGGAGGTGGCCAGCACCGCCTTCCATGCGGCGACCATGCGCCGCTTCAGGCGCTCGTCCACCTCCTCGCGGCTCCACCAGTAGGCCTGGTTCGCCTGGACCCACTCGAAGTAGGAGACGATCACGCCGCCGGCGTTGGCCAGGATGTCCGGGACGACCAGGACGCCCTTCTCCTCGAGGATGCGGTCGGCCTCGCCCGTGGTGGGGCCGTTGGCGCCCTCCACGACCAGCCGGGCGCGCACGCGCGGGGCGTTCTCCTCGGTCAGCACGGACTGCACGGCGGCCGGGACCACGAGGTCCACGTCCATCTCGAGCAGCTCGTCCGCGTCCATGGGCGCGGTGCCGGGGGTGTCCTTCACGGAGCCGGTGTCCCAGAGCTGCCTCTGCAGGGCGTCGTAGTGCAGGCCCTCGTCGTCGCGCACGGCGCCGTACTGGTCCGACACGGCCACGACCTTCACTCCGGCCGCCTCGAGCAGCTCGACCGTGCCGGCGCCGACCTTGCCGAAGCCCTGGACCGCGGCCGTCGCCCGCGACGGCTCGATGCCGAGGTGCTCGAGCGCGGCGAGCGCCACGTAGACCACGCCCGCCGAGGTGGCGGAGGCGCGGCCCAGCGAGCCGCCGAGCGAGACGGGCTTGCCGGTGACCACGCCGAGCGTGGTGTGGCCGACGTTCACCGAGTAGGTGTCCATCATCCAGGCCATGGTCTGCTCGTCCGTGCCCACGTCCGGGGCGGGGATGTCCACCTCGGGGCCGATGATCGGCTGGATCTCGGAGGTGTAGCGACGGGTGACGCGCTCGAGCTCGGCCTTCGAGTACTGGCGCGGGTCGATGGTCACCCCGCCCTTGGCGCCGCCGTAGGGCACGTCCAGCAGGGCGCACTTCCAGGTCATCCACATGGCCAGTGCGCGGACCTCGTCCAGGTCCACGTCCAGGCTGAAGCGCACGCCGCCCTTGGCCGGGCCGCGGGAGAAGTTGTGCTGCACGCGGTAGCCGCGGAGCACCTCGGTGGAGCCGTCGTCGCGGCGCAGGGGGATGGAGACGGCCATCTCGCGGCGGGGGGCGGCGAGCATCTGGTGCAGGCCCTCGTCGTAGCCGAGCGTCTTCACGGCGGCGGAGAGCTGGGCCAGGGCGTTGTCGAGCGGGGAGGACGGGGCCGTCACGGCCTCGTCCTCGGCGGGGATCCTCGTCATTGAGCGTCCTCGTGGTCCGGTGGGCAGGGATGTGTCGCGGCCCGACCGACGCGCGGAGGGCCGCGCCCCATTGCGCGGCCGACGTCGTCCGGACCCCGATGAACGCTACGCGCTCCCCCCGCACCCGTCACCCCTTCTGAGCCGAGATCCACGCCCACCCGGGTGACGTCGGACACGGTGGCGTGTACTGTGCTGTGGACGCGCCGCACACCCGCGGCGCCCTTCGGCGTCGAACCAACGCCGCTCGCTCAGGGCCCACCTGGTCCGTCCCCCGGCCGTCCGCCGCGCGAGGCACCCCGCCCGCGACCTCGGCCCGACGCCCCAGCCCCGTGAAGGAGCCCCTCATGACCGTGACCCTGCCCGCCGCGATCACCCCCTCCCCCGCGTTCCAGCCCGTGCCCGGCCAGCGCATCGATCCGGAGCTCGCCCGCTCCTGGCTGCTGGTCAACGCCGCCCAGCCCGAACGGTTCCAGCCCGCCGAGGACTCGGCCGCGGACATCGTCATCCTCGACATCGAGGACGCCGTGGCCCCCAAGGACAAGGACCAGGCCCGCGCGGACGCCGTCGCCTGGCTGACCTCCGGGCACACCGGCTGGGTGCGGCTCAACGGCTACGGCTCGCGGTGGTGGGAGCAGGACGTCGAGGCGCTCGCCGCGGCCCTGCCCGCGCACCTGGGCGGGCCGGTCGCCGAGGGCGGCCTGGCCGGCGTCGTGCTGGCGATGGTGGAGTCCACGGACCACGTGAACGAGACCGCCCGACGGCTGCCCGGCGTGCCCGTCGTGGCGCTCGTGGAGACGGCGCGCGGGCTGCAGCGGATCGACTCGATCGCCGCCGCGAAGGGCACGTTCCGGCTGGCCTTCGGGATCGGCGACTTCCGCCGCGACACCGGCCTGGGCGAGTCGCCGATGGCGCTGGCGTACACGCGGTCCCAGTTCACGATCGCGGCGCGGGCCACGGGGCTGCCGGGCGCGATCGACGGGCCGACCGTGGGCTCCACCGGCGTGAAGCTCGCCGAGGCGACGGCGGTGACCGCGGAGTTCGGCATGACCGGCAAGCTGTGCCTCGCGCCGGAGCAGTGCGCGGCCGTGAACGAGGGGCTCAGCCCGTCCCAGGAGGAGCTGGCGTGGGCCCACGAGTTCCTCGCGGACTTCGAGGCCGACGGCGGCGAGATCCGCAACGGCTCCGACCTGCCCCGCAAGGCGCGCGCGGAGAAGATCCTCGGGCTGGCCACCGCGTTCGGGGTGCACTCCACGCGGTACCCGGACCAGGACAACGCGATCACGGCGCCGTCGGACACGTACCACTACTGAGCGGGCCGCCGCCCACCAGAAACGCGGGTTGAGTTGTCACGGGTGCGGAGGCCGCACACCGGTGACAACTCAACCCGCGTTGTCTCGGGGGGCGCGGATCCCGCCTCCGCTCACACGTCCTGACGCGTCCGGCGCACGACGGCGGCCCGCACCGAGAACGCCAGCACGATCGCCAGGATCCCGTAGATCACCCACGTGATGGGGGTGGAGACGAGCACGGCCGGGTCGCCCACCGAGCTGAGCAGGGCGTCGCGCAGGCTGGTCTCCGCCAGCGGGCCGAGCACCATGCCGATCATCAGCGGCGCCAGCGGGTAGCCGTACCGCCTCATCAGGAAGCCCAGCACGCCGATCCCCAGCAGCATCAGCAGGTCGAACACCGCGCCCGTGGTGGCGTAGATGCCCAGCCCGCAGAACAGCGTGATCCCCGCGTAGAGGTAGTGCTTCGGGATGAGCAGGAGCTTGGCCCACAGCTGCGCGAACGGCAGGTTGATCGCCAGCAGCACGATCATCGCGATGAAGAAGCTCGCCAGCAGCGCCCACACGAGGTCCGGGCTGCGGTCGAACAGCAGGGGGCCGGGCTGCAGCCCGTACTGGCGGAACGCCGCCAGCATGATGGCCGCCGTCGCGGAGACGGGCAGGCCGAGCGTGAGCAGCGCGCCCATCGCCATGCCGGTGGTCGAGTTGCCCGCGGCCTCCGGGGCCGCCAGCCCGCGGATCGCGCCGCGGCCGAACTGCGGATGCGCCCGGCGCCGGTCCAGGCGCCGCTCGGCCGAGTACGCCAGGAACGTCGGCACCTCGGAGCCGCCCACCGGCACGATGCCGAACGGCAGGCCGATCGCCGTGCCGCGCAGCCACGCCGGGGCGGCCTCGCGGAACTCGGCGCCCGAGAGCCACGGCCGGCCGGTGCGGCGGATGCGCAGGTCCTCGTGCTCGCGGCGCACCCGGGAGGCCACGTGGAACACCTCGCCGAGCGCGAGGATCGCCACCGTGACGGTCACCAGCGGGATGCCGTCGAACAGCTGCGGCGAGCCCATCGTGAAGCGCTCGGTGCCGGTCACCGCATCGATCCCGACGACGGCGATGCCCAGTCCCAGCACCAGAGAGGCCAGGCCGCGCAGCACCGAGTCGGCGACCACCGAGGAGGTGGCCACGAACGCGAAGAGCGCGAGCGCGAAGTACTCCGCGGGGCCGAATCTCGTGGAGAACTCCGCCAGCACGGGGGCGAGGAACACGACGCACACCGAGGCCACCATGCCGCCGATGAAGGCGCCGAGCGCCGCCGTCGCCAGGGCCTGGGCCGCCCGGCCGTTCTGGGCCATGCGGTGGCCCTCGAACGTGGAGGCGATGGCCGAGGCCTGGCCGGGGGTGTTCATGAGGATGGCCATGGTGGAGTCGCCGAAGAGGCCGCCGAAGTACACGCCGGAGAACATGATGAACGCGGCGGTGGGCTCGAGGGCGAAGGTCATGGGCAGCAGCAGGGCCACGGCCATCGAGGAGCCCAGTCCGGGCATCACGCCGACCGCGGTGCCGAGCAGACAGCCCAGCACCACCCAGAGCAGGTTCATGGGGGTGAGGGCTCCGGCGAAGCCCTCCATGAGGAGTCCGAGGGTCTCCATGTCAGAAGCCACCTCCCAGGATGCCCGAGGGCAGGGTCAGGCCCAGGGCCACCGCGAAGCCGAGGTAGGCCAGCGAGGAGACGAACAGGGCGACGAGGATGTCGAACACGGGGTGCGGGGCACCGAACGCGCGCGTGATGCACCAGAACAGCAGCGCCCCGGCGAGGATCCACCCCAGCCAGGGCAGCAGGACGGCGAACGCGAGGAAGCCGAGGAAGCACCAGGCCAGCGCGCCGAAGTCCGAGTGGAACAGGGTCAGCGGGCCGGCCGCCTGGCCGACCTCGCCGTCCGCGTCGGCCTGACCCTCGGGGGCCTGGCGCACGCGCACGACCTCCACCGCGAGCGCGGCGGCGATCACGAGGCCCGCGACCGAGAGGATCAGCGGGAAGAAGTCCGGGCCGGGGAAGTCGGCGCCGTCGGTGTCCATGGTCAGGGACCCCAGCAGCAGGTAGAGGCTGAACGCGGCCAGCACGGCCGGCATGACGAGTCCGGAGAGCCCGGCGGCGCGTCCCCAGCGGGAGGGGGCGTCGGCGGCGGGGGGGACGGTGGATGCGTGGCTCACTTGATCTCCTCCGTCAGCGTGCCGATGCGCTCCTTCTCGGCGGCGATGAACTCCTCGAGTTCGGTGCCGGAGAGGGGCACGGGGTTCCAGTAGTTGCGCTGCACCGCCTCCTTCCACTCGGGGGTGTCGACCGCCTCGGCGATGAGGGTCTCGAGCTCGGTGCGCTCCTCCGCGGAGACGCCCGGCGGCACGAACAGGGCGCGCCAGTTGGTGAGCGTGACGTCGTAGCCCTGGGAGCGCAGGGTCGGGATCTCCTCGACGCCGGCCAGCGGCTCGGCCGCCACCACGCCGAGGGCGCGCAGTCGGCCGGCCTCGACCTGCGGGTAGATGTCCGCGAAGCCGCCGGCGGAGGCCTGGGCGGTGCCGTTGAGCAGGGCCTGGATGGCCTCGCCGCCGCCGTCGGACGGGATGTAGGTGGTGTCCGCGACCGGCACGCCGGCCGTGCGGGCGATGTCCGCCATGACGAGCTGGTCGAAGGAGCCGCCGCCGGTCCACGCCACGTGGGCGGGGTCGGCGCGCCAGGCGCTCACCAGGTCGTCCATGCTCTGGTACGGCGAGTCCGCCGGGACCACCACGAGGCTGTATTCCTCGACGACGCGGCTGACCGCGGTGACCTGGGAGAGCTCGGGGCCGGTGCCACGGGCCGCG
>NZ_JXSP01000158.1:0-1914 GCF_000946635.1 Micrococcus sp. MS-ASIII-49 | reverse complement strand
GCTGTTGCGGCAGCTGAAGATGCGGGCGTGTCAGATGGTCTGTGTAAGCCGTACCGAGAGGAACGGTAAGAATCATGACCATGATCGACGAGAAGAACCCAGGCGAGCCCTCGGGCCAGGACCTGGTCGAGCAGCTGAAAGCCTCAGGGCAGCTTGATGCCCTGTTCGCGCAGATCGACGCGGGCGGCGTCGAGCTCACCGGTGACGGCGGGTTCGTGCCCGCGCTGGTCAAGGCCGCGCTCGAGCGGGGCCTGCAGGCCGAGCTGACCAGCCATCTGGGCTACGAGAAGGGCTCGAGCGAGGCGCTGAAGCACGCCAACTCCCGCAACGGGACCACCCCGAAGACCGTGGAGTCCGAGGTCGGGCCGATCGAGCTGGACGTCCCGCGAGACCGGGGCGGGTCGTTCACCCCGCGCCTGGTGCCCAAGGGCCAGCGGCGCCTCGGGGGCCTGGATGACATGATCATCAGCCTCTATGCCGGCGGAATGACGATCCGGGACATCCAGCACCACCTGGCCTCCACGATCGGCACGGACCTGTCGCACGAGACGATCTCCAACATCACCGACGCCGTGAGCGAAGAGGTCCTGGCGTGGCAGTCGCGGCCGCTGGAGGAGTTCTATCCGGTGATCTATCTCGACGCAATCCGGATCAAGATCCGAGAGAACAGCCAGGTCCTCAACCGTGCCGCCTACATCGCCGTCGGCGTGGACCTCGAGGGCATCAAGCACGTGCTGGGGATCTGGGTCCAGGACACCGAGGGCTCGGCGTTCTGGGCCCACGTCTGCGCCGATCTCGCCAACCGGGGCGTGCAGGACGTGCTGATCGTGTGCTGCGACGGGCTCAAGGGCCTGCCGGAGGCGGTCGAGGCGACGTGGCCGGACTCGATGGTCCAGACCTGCGTGGTTCACCTGATCCGGGCCGCGATGCGGTTCGTGGCCTACCAGGACCGCAAGAAGGTCGCCGCCGCGCTGAAGCCGATCTACACCGCCCCCAACGAAGAGACCGCGAGGAAGGCGCTGGCCGAGTTCGAGGCCTCCGAGCTCGGCACGAAGTACCCGTCTGCAGCCGCGACCTGGGCGAACTCCTGGGAGCGGTTCATCCCGTTCCTGCAGTTCCCACCCATGCTCCGCAAGGTCATCTACACGACCAACAGCATCGAGTCGCTGAACTTCCAGCTACGGAAGGTGACCAAGAACCGCGGCCACTTCCCCTCGACCGAGGCGGCGGTGAAGCTGCTCTGGCTGGCGATCTGCAACATCGAAGACAAACGCGCCGCCGAACGCGCTCGGGACCGGGGCAAACCCGCCGGCCAGCGCAAAGCCCAGGGCCGGCTCGTCGAAGGTCAGGCCGTCACGAACTGGAAGCAGGCCCTCGCCCAGCTCGCCGCGGCCTACCCCGACCGGATCAACCCCTACCTGTGACCACCCCGCTTACACAGACAAGTTGACACGCCCTCGAGACGCGCGCGTAGCCGACACGCATGTCCCCATTGTTGCAGTTACCCTCCCCTCACCGCCCACGTCACCGTACGGGTCTTGCGTACATGACGATCCCTCACAAGAAGTCGTCGAGTGTGAACCGCATCGATAAGTGGCGGTGTTCTGACGGAGCTAAATGGCGGCATCGAGGTCTTGCGTCCCGATCGGAGTCGTCGGGCCGGCCGAGCTCGAGGTGATCGACGTGTTGATCGCTCTCGGGCGACTGTCCCACTTCCTTGGTAGTGGGACGGCCCGCGTGGGGATCCTTGCCCAATGTGCACGATCGGCGATTCCTGTACCAGAACTTGGACCAAAAGTGCTGAACCATTTAGGTCGTACGGAACCGACTTCCGGTACGCTGGGCGCATGGAATTGGGCTACGCGCGGGTCTCGACGGCCAAACAGGACCTCGGTCAAGTCCCTGGAAGTGGTG
>NZ_JXSP01000157.1:0-14550 GCF_000946635.1 Micrococcus sp. MS-ASIII-49 | reverse complement strand
ACCCTGCGATATGGCCCCCATCCACCCCGGATGGGGGCCATATCGCAGGGTTGGTCGCGGGAGTGGGAGAGGTCAGGCTCCGGCCCGCTCCCCGGCCCAGTCCTCGCCGTCGGCGGCACGCTCGGCGGCCTCGACGACGTTCGCCAGCAGCATGACGCGGGTCATCGGCCCGACGCCGCCCGGGTTCGGCGCCATCCAGGCCGCCTTCTCCTTCACGGCCGGGTCCACGTCGCCCAGGACGCGCGACGTCCCGTCCTCCCCGGTCACGCGGGAGACGCCCACGTCCAGGACGATCACGCCCTCCTTGACCTGCTCCGGCTTCACCATGTGGGCGGAGCCGGCGGCGGCGATCACGACGTCGGCGCTCGCCAGCAGCTCGTCGAGGTTCGTGGTGCCGGTGTGGGCCAGGGTCACGGTGGCGTTGACCTCGCGTCGGGTGAACACGAGGCCGGCGGGCCGGCCGATGGTCACGCCGCGGCCGATCACGAGCACGTGCTTGCCGGCCAGCCCCACACCGTGGTGGCGCAGCAGCTCGACGCAGCCGGCCGGGGTGCACGGCAGCGGCGAGTCCAGCTCGCCGCCGACCGAGGCCACGAGCCGCCCCAGGTTCATGGGGTGCAGGCCGTCCGCGTCCTTGTCCGGGTCGATGGCCTCGAGCACCTTCTGGGTGTCCACGTGCTTCGGCAGCGGCAGCTGGACGATGTAGCCCGTGCAGGCCGGGTCCTCGTTCAGCTCGCGCACGACGTCGAGGATCTGCTCCTCCGTCGCGTCCGCGGGCAGCTCACGCTGGATGGACTCGATGCCCACCTCGGCGCAGTCGCGGTGCTTGCCCGCCACATACTTCTGCGAGCCGGCGTCCTCACCCACGAGCAGGGTGCCGAGGCCGGGGGTGTGCCCGCGCTCGGCGAGGGCGGCCACGCGGCCGCGCAGCTCCTCCTTGATCGCGGCGGCGGTGGCCTTGCCGTCCAGGACCTTCGCGGTCATCGCCGGCTCACCAGCCCTCGAGGCCGTCGTACAGCGGGAAGTCCTCGGTGAGCTTCACGACGCGGGCGCGCAGCGCCTCCACGTCCGGGCTCGGCTTCAGCGCCTCGGCGATGACGTCGGACACCTCGCGGAACTCGGCCTCGCCGAAGCCGCGGGAGGCCAGCGCGGGGGTGCCGATGCGCAGGCCGGAGGTGGTCATCGGCGGACGCGGGTCCCACGGCACCGAGTTGCGGTTCACGGTGATGCCGACCTCGTGCAGGATGTCCTCGCCCTGCCTGCCGTCCAGCTGGGACTCGCGCAGGTCCACCAGGACGAGGTGCACGTCCGTGCCGCCGGTGAGCACCGAGATGCCGTGCTCGGCCATGTCCGGGGCGGTCAGGCGCTCGGCCAGGATCTGCGCGCCGGCCAGGGTGCGCTCCTGCTTCTCCTTGAAGTCCGCGGAGCCGGCGATCTTGAAGGCCACGGCCTTGCCCGCGATCGCGTGCATCAGCGGGCCGCCCTGCTGGCCCGGGAACACGGCGGAGTCGATCTTCTTCTTCAGCTCCTCGGTGGAGAGGATGAAGCCCGAACGGGGGCCGGCGAGGGTCTTGTGCACGGTGGAGGAGACGACGTCGGCGTGCGGCACCGGGTTCGGGTGCAGGCCGGCGGCCACGAGGCCGGCGAAGTGGGCCATGTCCACCCAGAGCCGGGCGCCGACCTCGTCCGCGATCGAGCGGAAGGCGGCGAAGTCGAGCTGACGGGGATAGGCGGACCAGCCGGCCACGATCACCTTCGGCCGGGCCTCGAGGGCCTTCTCGCGCACCTTGTCCATGTCGATGCGGTGGGTGTCCGGCTCCACCTCGTACGCGGCGATGCTGTAGTTCTTGCCGGAGAAGTTCAGCTTCATGCCGTGCGTCAGGTGGCCGCCGTGCGCCAGGGACAGGCCCATCATCGTGTCCCCGTGGTCCAGCAGCGAGGTCATCACGGCCACGTTGGCCTGAGCGCCGGCGTGCGGCTGGACGTTGGCGTGCTCGGCGCCGAACAGGTCCTTGGCGCGCTGGATGGCCAGGTTCTCGGCCACGTCCACGAACTCGCAGCCGCCGTAGTAGCGGCGGCCCGGGTAGCCCTCCGCGTACTTGTTGGTCAGCACCGAGCCCTGCGTCTCGAGGATGGCGCGCGGCACGAAGTTCTCCGAGGCGATCATCTCGAGCGTGCCCCGCTGGCGGCCGAGCTCGTCCGCGAGCGCCGCGGCGATCTCCGGGTCCACCTCGGCGAGGGGCTGGGTGTTGATGTCGGGCGTCTGCGTCACGGGGGTTCCCTTCGAACGGGGGTCTGTGCGGCCGGAAGGCTCCGGTGCCCTCCATCCTAGTGACCAGGCGCCGTCGTCGGGCCTGCGCGACGGCGGCCCGCGGCCCCGGCGACCGACCCCGGCACCCGGTTCTTTTGACTGATTCAGAAATATGCCAAGATCGGGGATGACGCCGCCCACCGCACCGATCGGTGCGCGGCCGACGTCGATCGACGAAGGAGAGTTCCATGACGGAGTACCAGAAGACGACCCCGCACGCGACCGGTTCCACCCGCCAGAACGGCGCCCCGGCCGTCAGCGACCGCCAGTCCCTGACCGTGGGCAGCGAGGGGCCCATCGTCCTGCACGACACCCACCTGCTGGAGACCCACCAGCACTTCAACCGCATGAACATCCCGGAGCGCCGCCCGCACGCCAAGGGCTCCGGCGCCTTCGGCGAGTTCGAGGTGACCGAGGACGTGTCGAAGTACACCAAGGCCCTCGTGTTCCAGCCCGGCACGAAGACCGAGACCCTCCTGCGCTTCTCCACCGTGGCCGGCGAGCTCGGCTCCCCGGACACCTGGCGCGACGTGCGCGGCTTCGCACTGCGCTTCTACAGCGAGGAGGGCAACTACGACCTCGTCGGCAACAACACCCCGATCTTCTTCCTGCGCGACCCGATGAAGTTCACCCACTTCATCCGCTCGCAGAAGCGTCTGCCGGACTCCGGCCTGCGCGATGCCACCATGCAGTGGGACTTCTGGACCAACAACCCCGAGTCGGCGCACCAGGTGACCTACCTGATGGGCCCGCGCGGCCTGCCCCGCACCTGGCGTGAGATGAACGGCTACGGCTCCCACACCTACCTGTGGGTCAACGCCCAGGGCGAGAAGCACTGGGTGAAGTACCACTTCATCTCCCAGCAGGGCGTGCACAACCTCTCGAACGACGAGGCCACCAAGATCGCCGGCGAGAACGCCGACTTCCACCGCCAGGACCTGTTCGAGTCCATCGCCAAGGGCGACCACCCCAAGTGGGACCTCTACATCCAGGCGATCCCCTACGAGGAGGGCAAGACCTACCGGTTCAACCCCTTCGACCTGACGAAGACGATCTCCAAGAAGGACTACCCGCGCATCAAGGTCGGCACGCTGACCCTGAACCGCAACCCGGAGAACCACTTCGCGCAGATCGAGTCCGCCGCGTTCAGCCCGAGCAACACCGTGCCGGGCATCGGCCTCTCCCCGGACCGCATGCTCCTGGGCCGCGCCTTCGCGTACCACGACGCACAGCTGTACCGCGTGGGCGCCCACGTGAACCAGCTGCCGGTGAACCGTCCCAAGAACGCGGTGCACAACTACGCCTTCGACGGCCAGATGTGGTACGACCACACCGGCGACCGCTCCACCTACGCGCCGAACTCCAACGGCGACTCCTGGTCGGACGAGACCGGCCCGGTGGACGACGGCTGGGAGGCCGACGGCACCCTGACCCGCGAGGCCCAGGCCCTGCGCGCGGACGACGACGACTTCGGCCAGGCCGGCACCCTCGTCCGCGAGGTCTTCTCGGCCCAGGAGCGCGAGGACTTCGTGGAGACCGTGGCCGGCGCGCTGAAGGGCGTCCGCCAGGACGTCCAGGCCCGCGCCTTCGAGTACTGGAAGAACGTGGACACCGCGATCGGCCAGCGCATCGAGGACGAGGTCAAGCGCCACGAGGGCGACGGCATCCCGGGCGTCGAGGCCGGCGGCGAGGCCCGCATCTGACGGCTCCCTCCCCCGGCGGGCGCCCGCGCGCTCCGCTGAACGCACGGCGGCCGCTCCCTCGCACGAGGGGGCGGCCGCCGTCGTCGTGGGGCGAATGCCCAGGTCAGCGCTTGCCCCAGCGGCGCTCCTGCGCCTGGGACAGCTTGTCCTTGACCACCTTCACGACCGTGTCCTTGGCGGGCACGGCCACGTTGTCCCGCAGCGGGACGGCGACCTTGTCACGCACGGTCTCGAACGCGGAGGCCGCCACGGCGCCGACCTGGGCCAGCTTCGACTCACCCTCGGCGTCCGAGGCTCGGGTCTCGTCGCGGTCCGCCCGCAGGTCCGGGAGGGCGGCGCCCTCGGTGTCGTCCTCGGCGGGCTCCTCATCCGTGGGGGCGGAGGAGGTGGAGGTGTCCGGGGCCACGGTCGTGGGCGTCGACGACGTCGGCGCGGCGGTCCCGGCAGTCCCGGCGGCTGCCGCCGACTGGGCGGCGCGGGCCTCGCGGCGGGTCGCCGGAGTGGCGTCCTCCGCACGGCCGGACGAGGCCGCGGTCGGATCCAGCTCCGGGGCGCCGCCCAGGGGCGTGGCCGGCGTGGTGCCGGCGTGGGTCTCCGGGGCCTCGGCCCGGCGGGTGGCCGGGGCGGCCTCGAGGGAAGGGCGCTCGGCTGCGGGCTCGACCGCCGCCGGCTGCGCGGCGTCCACGCGATGGTCCTCGGTACGCGCCGGCTCGCGGTCCGCCTCGGCCACGCGCCCGGGCACCCCGGGCGTGCCGTCGATGCGCAGGGCCCCGGCGGCCGAGCGATCCGCCCCGGCGGCGCCGGCCTGCTGGGCCTGGTCCAACTCGGCGGCCACGACGGTGACCGAGCCGTGCGCGGTGGTGGCGACCGTGTGCGTCTCGAGGTGCTCGCCCTGCGGGACGGGGATCGCGTCCGTGGCGAACTCCTTGGTGGGGGTGTGCTCGGTGGCGACCTCGGCGGCGGGGACGGTCCCGTGCACGTGCTCGGGAGCCGGGGTGAGGTGGCTCCTGTGCTGCGGAGCCTCGGCGGCCGGTGCCGCCGGGGCGGGGGTCTCGGTCACCGGGGACGGGGAGGCCGGGGTCGCCGGGACGTCCGCCGCGGGCGTCTGCTCGTCCAGGGTGACGCCGGAGCCGCCGGCCACACCGGCCGCGCCCAGGCCCACGGTGTCCGCCTCGCGCGCCGTGCTCGGCGCCGCCGGAGCGGGGCGCAGAGTGCCCCGGGTGGCCGGAGCCGCGGCGTCGCGGCGGTGGATCTGAGCGGCGGCGTCGGCGCTCGGGGCGTCGTGCTGGTCCACGGTCACCCCGGCACCGCCGGCCACGCCGGCGACGGACTCGTCGGTCTCGCGGTCCGCCGCGGCGGTGTCGGACGCAGCCGGACCCCCGGCGGGCTTCACCGCGGCCGCGGGGCGAGCGTCCTTCTCGGCCGCCACCTCGTCCAGGCGGGAGAGGCGGGTCGGGGCCGCGGGGGCGGCCGCGGCGGCGGCCGCCTGCTCACCCGCGGTGTCCGCGCTGACGCCCCGGCGCTCGAGCCGGGTCTCGGCGGCCTCGGCCTCGGCCTCACGACGACGGCGGGAGGCGATCACCGAGAGGATGATCAGGATCAGCAGCACGACGATGATCGCCGCGATGATCCAGTAGAGGGTGGACTGTGGCATGGGGGTGCTCCTCGGTCGTCTGGGGCGACCGGCCGGGCCGGGCGCCGCGTCGTGCTTCCCGCGCCGCCGCGCGGCGGGGAACCTGGTCTTGAGGATGACACGGGGCCCGGCCCCCCGACCAGGGATCAGCCCCGTCATCCCGCGGTTCCGCGCGGCCGGCACCGCCTACCATCGACGCCATGGACACGGCAGCCCTCTCCCCCAGCCCCTCCCCCGCCTCCGGCGCGGAGCACGCCCGCGTGCTCACGCTGGCCTGCACGAACCGCAAGGGCATCGTGCACGCCGTGACGGGCGCCCTGCTGGGCGTGGAGGCGGACATCACCGAGTCGCAGCAGTACGACTCCCCGGACACCGGCGACTTCTTCATGCGCGTGGAGTTCGTGACCCCGGCCACGCGGGAGGACATCGAGCAGGCGCTCGCGCCGGTGCGCGAGGAGTTCGGCATGCGCATGGGCCTGTGGGACGCGGCGCAGCGCATGCGCACCCTCGTGATGTGCTCCAAGGACGGGCACACCCTCAACGACCTGCTCTTCCAGCAGCGCGCCGGCACCCTGCCCATCGAGATCCCCGTGGTGGTCTCGAACCACCTGGACCTGCAGCCGCTCGCCTCCTTCTACGGCGTGCCCTTCATCCACGTGCCCGTCTCGAAGGACCCCTCGAGCCGGGACTCCAAGGAGGCCGCGGAGGACCGGCTGCGCGATCTGATCGCCCAGTTCGACATCGAGCTGGTGGTCCTGGCCCGCTACATGCAGATCCTCTCGGACGAGCTGTGCCGGGACCTGGCCGGGATGGCCATCAACATCCACCACTCGTTCCTGCCCTCCTTCAAGGGCGCCCGCCCCTACCACCAGGCGCACGAACGCGGCGTGAAGCTCATCGGCGCCACCGCCCACTACGTGACCGCCGACCTGGACGAGGGCCCGATCATCGCGCAGTCCGTGCAGCCGGTGACCCACGCCCAGACCGCCGCCGACTTCGTGGCCCGCGGCCGCGACGTCGAGGGCTCCACGCTCGCGCAGGCCGTGCGCTGGCACGCCCAGCACCGCGTCCTCGCGGACGGCCGGCGGACCGTCGTCTTCAGCTGAGCCCGGGACGACGGCGCCACGCGGCGCCGTCGTCCTGCCCGCCTAGGCTGGTGGCATGGCCCACATCATCACCGTCGCGGGTGCCACCCCGCGCATCCACGAGTCCGTCTTCCTCGCCCCGACCGCCGCGATCACCGGCGACGTCGAGATGGCCGAGCGCTCCTCGGCCTTCTACGGCGTCTCCGCCCGCGGTGACTCCGCCCCCATCCGCGTCGGGGCGGGCACCAACCTGCAGGACAACGTGGTGCTGCACGCGGACGAGGGCTTCCCGTGCACCCTGGGCGCCGGTGTCTCCGTGGGCCACTCCGCCGTGGTGCACGGGGCCACCGTGGAGGACGACTGCCTGATCGGCATGTCCGCCACGGTGATGAACGGCGCGGTCATCGGCGCCGGTTCGCTCGTGGCCGCCGGCGCCCTGGTGCTCGAGGGGACGCAGGTCCCGGCCGGCTCGCTCGTGGCGGGCGTCCCCGCGAAGGTCCGCCGCCCCCTCACGGACGAGGAGCGGGAGGGCCTCAAGAAGAACGCGGCCACCTACCTGCGGCTGTCCGCCGCGCACCGGGACGCCGTCGCCGGCTGAAGCGGGCCCGGAGGATGTGGGACGGTGGGCACCATGCCCACCACTTCCGCTCTCCCCCGCACCCGACCCGACGACGTCCCCGAGCGCCTGCTCGTCCTCCCCGCGGCGCAGGACGTCGCCGGCACCCCCTACGCCCACGCCCGTCGGCTGGCCGAGCAGGCCGTGGCCGACGTCGGCGGCGCCGCCGTGGCCGAGGGCGACACCTCCGCCACGGCCCTGCTGATGGTCCGCCCGATCGCGGTCGATGCGCTCGCCGCGGCCCTGGCCGCCCACCCCCACGTGAGCTGGGTGCAGCTCCCGTTCGCCGGGATCGAGCCGTTCGTCCCCCTCGTGCGCAGCCGCCCGGACATCGTGTGGACGTCCGCCAAGGGCACGTACGCGCCGCCGGTGGCCGAACACGCGCTGCTGCTCACCCTGGCCCTGCTGCGGGACCTGCCCGCGCGCGTCCGCGCCACCACATGGGGCCCCTCCTCCGGTCGCACCCTGAACGGCCTGACCGCCGTGGTCGTGGGCGGCGGCGGGATCGCACAGGAGTACATCCGCCTGCTCAAGACCTGGGACGTGCACGTCACCGCGGTCCGCCGACGCGCGGGCGACGTGCCCGGCGCGGACCGCACCGTCACGACCGACCGCCTCGACGAGGTCCTGCCCGGCGCGCAGGTCGTGATGATCGCCGCGGCGGCCACCGAGGAGACCCGCGGCATGTTCGACGCCGACCGCCTCGCCCTCCTGGACGAGGACGCCGTGCTCGTGAACGTCGCCCGCGGGGCGCTGGTGGACACGGACGCCGTCGTCCAGACCCTCGCGGCGGGCCGGCTGCACGGCTACGGCACGGACGTCACCGACCCCGAGCCCCTCCCGGACGGCCACCCGCTCTGGACCGAGGAGCGCGCCCTCATCACGCCGCACACGGCGGACACCCCGGAGATGTGCGTCCCGCTGCTCCACGCGCGGGTCGAGCGGAACCTGCGGGCCCGCGCGGCCGGGACGGAGCTGGAGGGCCTGGTGGACGCCGAGGGCGGATACTGACCCGCCCCCGGCGTCCCGCGGCGCCGGCTCAGCGGCGCGGCGCGTCCGCCTCGTGCTCGGCGGCGTCACGCTCGGCCGCCATCTCGATCTGGCGGCGGCGCTCCTCGCCGGCCCGGCGGGTCAGCTCGGCGCCGACCTCCGGGTCGCGGGTGAGGTTCTCACCGGTCGTCGGGTCGAACAGGTGCACCCGCGTGGTGTCCACCCACAGGCGGGTCGGCGTGCCCGGCCGGGCGCGGGACTCGCCGGAGAGGGTGGCCACGACGACGGGGCGCAGCTCATCCGCATCCAGGTCCTTGGCCAGCGCGGAGAGCATCTCGGCCACGGCCGGGTCCGGCTCGAACTCGATGTAGCCGTACTGCTCGTGGCCCAGCCACTCCAGGTGCGTGAGCGTCGCGTCGAAGGTGGAGCCCCGGTCGCGGCGGCTGTCCTCCACCAGCTCGGCGTCCTCGAAGAACTCCGGCCGCAGGCCGAGGAACACGATGTCCCGCCCCTCGGCGGCGCGGGCCTTCTCGGGCGGCACCGGGATGTCACCGATCGGCGAGGACAGCACGTGGCCGCCCTCCTTCTGCTTCAGCGAGGCGGGCAGGAAGTTCATCGACGGCGAGCCGATGAAGCCGGCCACGAACAGGTTGAGCGGCTGCTCGTAGAGCTCGCGCGGGCTGGCCACCTGCTGCAGCTCGCCCTTCTTGAGCACGGCCACCCGGTCGCCCAGGGTCATGGCCTCGGTCTGGTCGTGCGTCACGTAGACGGAGGTCGTGGCCAGGCGGCGCTGCAGCTGCGAGATCTCCGCGCGCATCTGCCCGCGCAGCTTGGCGTCCAGGTTGGACAGCGGCTCGTCGAAGAGGAACGCGTCCGCCTCGCGCACGATCGCCCGGCCCATGGCCACACGCTGACGCTGGCCGCCGGAGAGGTTGCCGGGCTTGCGCTCGAGGTGGTCCTCGAGCTCGAGCACGCGGGCGGCGTCGCGCACCTTGCGGTCGATCTCCTCCTCGGAGGGCTTGTGCTCCTTGATCAGCCGCAGCGGGAAGGCGATGTTCTCGTACACCGTCAGGTGCGGGTACAGCGCGTAGTTCTGGAACACCATCGCGAGGTTGCGGTCCTTGGGGGCCGCCTCGTTCACGCGGCGGCCGTCGATCAGCATCTCGCCGTCGGTGATGTCCTCGAGGCCCACGATCATGCGCAGCAGCGTGGACTTGCCGGAGCCGGAGGGGCCCACGAGGATGACGAACTCGCCGTCCTCGATCTCCAGGTTCACGTCCTTGATGGCGTGGAAGCCGTCGTCGTAGGTCTTGTCGATGTGGTTCAGGGTGATGGAGGCCATCGGGGGGTCCTTTCGGGAGGTCTCGTGTGCGGGCCTCAGCCCTTCACCGCGCCGTTGGTCAGGCCGGCCACGATCTGACGCTGGAACGCCAGCACCAGGATCACGATCGGGATGGTCACGATGATCGCGGCCGCCGAGATGGCCCCGGTCGGCGACTCGAACTGCGAGGCGCCGGTGAAGAAGGCCAGGGCGGCGGGCACGGTGCGCGCGGTCTCGGTGGAGGTCAGGGAGATGCCGAACACGAAGTCGTTCCAGGCGATGAAGAAGGCGATGATCGCCGTCGTGAAGACGCCGGGGGCGGCCAGCGGGACGATCACCTTGCGGAACGCCTCGAGCGGGGTGGCGCCGTCCACCTGCGCGGCCTGGTCGAGCTCCCACGGGATCTGGCGGAAGAACGCGGCCAGGGTCCAGATGGAGATCGGCAGGGTCAGGGACAGGTAGGGGATGATCAGGCCGACCCACGTGTCGTACAGCCCGAGGGTGCGCCACATGTTGAACAGCGGCGTCACCAGGGAGATGACGGGGAACATCGAGACCATCAGGGACACCGTGAGCACGATCCGCTTGCCCGGGAAGTCCAGGCGGGCGATCGCGTAGGCGCACAGCGTGGCCAGGATGACGGCGATGATCGTGGCGATCACGGTGATGCCGATCGAGTTGCGCAGCGCCGTGAGGAACAGCTCGCGCGAGCCGCCCACGAAGATCTCCTCGTAGTTCACGGTGGACCACTGGGTGGGCAGCAGCTTGCCGTTGGCGAGGTCGGCGGGCGTCTTGAAGCTGGTCGCGAAGATCGAGAACAGCGGGAAGAGGCACCACACGCCGATCACGACGGTGAGGATCCACCACAGTGCGGTGGCCTTCCCGGTGCCGCGACGGTGGGGCGCGCGGCCCTCAGGCGCGCGGCCCTCGGGGGCGGGAGCGGATGCGGCGGTGCTCACTTGGAACCTCCTCGGTCGGCCAGGTCCACCTTGAAGCCCTTGACGGCGATGACCGCCATGAGGGCCACGCACAGGAACAGGATCACGGAGACCGCCGAACCCATGCCGATCTCGAGCCGGCCGATGGACGTGCGGTAGGCCAGCAGCGAGAGGACCTCGGTGCCGTAGGCGCCGTTGGTCATGATGTAGATGGAGTCGAAGATGCGGAACGCGTCCATCGCGCGGAACAGGACGGCCACCATGATCGAGGCCTTCATGTTCGGCAGGATGACCAGCTTCATCCGCTGCCACCACGAGGCGCCGTCGACGGAGGCGGCCTCGGTGAGGTCGCCCGGCACCTGGGCCAGGCCGGCCAGCAGGAGCAGGGAGATGAACGGGGTGGTCTTCCAGATCTCGGAGAGCATGATCACGAACAGCGCGGTGCTGCCCTGCGCGAACCAGTTCAGGTCCGCGTCGACGCCCGGCAGCCACTCGAACCAGGCGTTGATGTAGCCCGAGTCGATCGAGAACATGTAGAACCACGCGAACGCGGAGACCACGGTGATGATGCCGTACGGCACCAGGATGATCGTGCGGATCAGGCCGCGGGTCTGCTTGATGGCGTGGTGCATGGCCAGGGCCAGCAGGAAGCCGAGGATGAGCTCGACCACCACGGTCACCACGGTGATCAGCAGGGTCACCCCGAGGCCCTTCCAGAACACGGGGTCCGTGAGGATCACGCCGTAGTTGCCCAGGCCCACGAACTCGCGGTCGCCCGGCGCGGTGAGCCGGTACGTGAACAGCGAGTCGTAGAGGGCCTGCAGGATCGGGTACAGGACCACGAACAGCATCACGAAGAACGCGGGGCCGGCCAGGAGCCAGCCGAGACGCGCCTCGGACTTCGCGCGCTGGGACTTCACCCGGCGGGGGCGACGACCCTCGGCGGCGCGCGGGGTGGATGCGGCGGGTGCGGTGTCGACGTGGCTCACAGCAGACGCTCCCCTCTCAGGACTTCCTGGATGAAGTCGTCGGTCTCGGCCGGGGTGGACTCGGAGACGCCCGACGGCGGCGCGTAGCGCTGCTGGATCGCGGTGGAGACCTCGTTGTAGTACGGGGTCTGCGGCCGCGGGGCGCCCAGCTCGAGGGACTCCCGGATGGTGTCCGCCATGGGGTACTTCTCGGCGACCTCGGGGGCGTCGTAGGCCGCCGGGTCGGCGGGCGGGTTGCCGTTCTCGACGAAGTACTGGCTCTGGTGCTCGGTGGTGGTGATGCAGGAGATCGCGTCCCAGGCGAGGTCCTGGTGCTCGGACTTCGCGCCCACCCCCAGGTTGATGCCGCCCACGGGCGGCGCGGCGTCCTTGCCCTCGACGGTGCGGGGGTAGACGGCCCAGCCGATGTCCTCGGGCAGGTCCTCCGGCAGCGAGCCCTCCTCCACGGAGCCGAGGGTGGCCGGCCAGACGAACGGCCAGTTGACCATGAACGAGCCGTTCTTGCCCTGGAAGAGCAGCATGGAGGCGTTCTCGTCCTGGGTCGGCAGGCCGGCGCTGCCGAGACCCTCCTTGCCGATGGTGGAGATGATCCGGGCGGCCGTGCGGCCGGCCTCGGAGTCGAGGTTCGTGGTGACCTCGTCCGTGGGCGCCTCGGCGTTGGGGACGATCTGCTCCCCGCCGCCCTCGATGAGCGCGTTGAGCCACACGGTCATGGACTCCGCACGGGCGCCCTGGACGGCCAGGTCCTTGTCCTGGCTGCGGGCGGCCTCCATCAGCTGGTCCCACGTGACGGGCTGGGACATGTCCAGCCCCGCGGCCTCGGCGACCGACTTGCGGTACCAGAGCAGCTGCGTGTTGGCCCAGAACGGGACCGTGACGAGCTCGTCCTTCCAGCTGGCGGCCGCGAGCGCGCCCTCCAGGGCGTTGTCCTTCGCGTACGCCTGCATCTCCTCCGGCACGGGGGCCAGGAACCCGGGCTCGGCGAGCTCGGGGACGAACGGCGGGTCGAGGGACATGATGTCCATCGACGTGTCGCCTGCGGCGAGGCGGCGGGTCAGCTGCTCGCGCTGGGATGCGGCGTCCGTCGGAAGCATGGACGTCTCGACTCTGTACCGGCCGTTCGCGGCGTCGGTGCACTGGGCGGCGATCTTCGCCTGCCCGCCGTCGTCGGGGTTGGTGTACCAGGTCAGGGTGGGCGTCTGCTCGGCCGGAGCACACCCGGCCAGGAGCGCGCCCGCGGCGACGGCGCCGGCCAGCGTGGCCCGGCGCCGTTGACGTGCCCGCGTGTCGTGTCTCACAAGTGGAACCTCAATCGATGCGAGTCGGATGTGACGGCCATCATCACGCATCACAGCGATTCCTGCACGTTTCGCGGACCCCTTTCTCAGCGGGCGCGGCGGTTCGTCCGGGCGGTCGGCTCCGCGGCGGCGGGATCCTCGGGCCACGGGTGCTTGGGGTAGCGCCCCCGGTTCTCAGCGCGGACCTGCGCGTAGGGGCCGGCCCAGAAGGAGGGCAGGTCGGCGGTCACGGCGAGCGGGCGACCTGCCGGGGAGAGCAGGTGCAGGACCACCGGCTCACGACCGTCCGCCACAGCGGGGGTGACATGCGCCCCGAAGAACTCCTGCAGCTTGGCGGCGACCACGGGCGGGGTGTCCTCGTGGACGGCCGGATAGTCCACGACGACGGCGCGCCCGCTCGGCACGGGCAGGCGCTCGGGGGCGAGCTCGTCCAGCCGCCCCGCCTCCGGCCACGGCAGGGCACCGCGCAGCAGCGCCTCGGCGTCCAGGCGCGCGAGGGGCCGCCCCGCGGCCAGGTCGGCCGCGAGCCCGTCGACCAGCGCGTCCAGGCCGGGCAGCGCCGCGTCCGAAAGGTCCGGCCACGGGGCGCCGAGGACGCGGTGGAGCAGGTGCACCCGGCGGCGCAGGCGTTCGGTCCGACCGCTCGGGTCGAACCGGGCGAGGCCGTCGGCGGCGAGTGCGGCGCACACGGCCTGCGCGGCGGCGTCGGGGGCGACGGGGGCCGGCGTCTCCGCCAGCACGAGCGCGCCCAGCCGGTCCACGCGGCGGCCGGTGAGCCGGTCCCCGCGCCAGTCGGCGGTGTCCTCGGTGCGCCGCAGGCCCGCGCCGGCGAGTTCGGCGAGCGTCCGGTCGATCGGCGCGGCCGAGCGGATCGCGGCACCCGTGCCGGCCGCGTCCCCGGCGATGCGGGCGACCTCGGCCACGGCCAGCCACTCCTGCCCCGCCAGGCCGCCGCCGGCGGCGTCGCGGGGCAGGGCCGCGCGGGTGCCGGAGGCGAGCAGGTACGCGCCCGCCTCCCCCGCGCGTCGGGCGATCCACGCGGGGAAGGCCAGGGCGGCCACGAGGCCGGCGGGGTGCCGTCGCGCGGCCGCCGTCGCCTCGGGCCCGGGCTCATCCGGGGCGTGGTGTGCGTGCCGACGGGCGAGTCGTTCCAGTCGGTCCGCCTCCCGGCGCCAGCGCCCGGCCTCCGGGTGCCGGCCGGCCCGCACGGCCGCGACCAGCGCCTCGAGGTCGGCCCCGGGGGCGCGCAGGTCCAGGGTGAGGGCCGCCGTCACCTCGGCCGCGGGGCGGGGCCCCGTCCACGGTGCCGCGCGCAGGAGGGCGTGGCCGAGGGGCGGGTCCAGGGGCAGCTCGGCCAGGACGGCGCCGTGCGGGGTGATGCGCCCGTCCTCGTCCACCGCGCCGAGGGAGGCGAGCGTGCGCTCGGCTGCGGCCATCGCGTCGGCCGGCGGGTCCTCGGGCAGGGTCAGCCCGCGCCCACCTGGGGCACCCCACGCCGCGAACGCCAGGGCCACCGGCGCGAGGTCGACGACGGCGAGGGCCGGCGTCGGGGCTGCGGGCGCGGTGCCCAGGGCTGCAGCGGTGTGGCAGCGGACCACGGTGCCGGGGCCGAGGCGGGCGGCGCGGCCCGCGCGCTGGCCGGCGGCCGGTGGGGGGCCCCGTTGCG
>NZ_JXSP01000156.1:0-11581 GCF_000946635.1 Micrococcus sp. MS-ASIII-49 | reverse complement strand
GGCGGCCCGCCGCTGGTCCTCGGGGTCCTTCAGGTCCCAGCCGACCGACTCCTTGTTGCGGTTCACGGACTCGAAGTAGGTGGCACCCGTCGCCGAGCGGGGCGGAGCCCAGCCGCGGGTGTCGTCGCCGCGCACGGGGTGCTCCACCTTGATGACGCGCGCCCCGAGGTCCGCCAGCGTCATGGTGGCGAGCGGGCCGGCGAGGACGCGGGAGAAGTCGGCGACGAGGACGCCGTCGAGGGGGAGCGAGGCCGGGGAGGGGGCGGTGGTGACCGGGGGCACGGCGGACTCCTCACTGTGGCGGACGACACGACGACGGGTTCCACCCAAGCACCGTGCTCGCGTTCCGTCCAATGACTCTGGGGCGGGTCACTGACGTGCGTGAGTCATCGGCGCCGGGCGGTCCGGGGCGGCCGGGAGAGGTGGGCACGGGGAGGACCCGGGGCCGCGGGCAGACGCTGTCAACTTCGCCGTCCCCAGATCCGGGCACCTTGTCCACAGGAGTTGTCCACAGATGTGGAGGGTGTGGACGACGGTGTGGATAGGCCTGTACCAGGCGGTGTGATGAGGGCGCAAACGGGGGTGCTGTCAAGTTGGATCGACGGGGCCGAAAGGGGGGTGGAGAATCTTCCTCCACAGCCCTGGGGATCGCATCGTCCCAGGTCAGAGCCGGATTCTGGGGGTGGCCGAGCGGTTGTCCCCAGCGCGGTCCCCAGGCGATCCACACGACACGCCGCCGAATCCACACGTTGTCCACAAGGCCTGTGGGAAACGCGGTTGCCCAGCCTCCACGGCGCGCGTAGTGTCGCGTGGTATCCCCAACGCGAGGGCGGGTATTGGCCGCAGGTGACCACTGACAGGCGCGCATCCGCTCGGACCGTCGCCCCGGGGACCGTCGCACCGTCCGCCTGCAGGAGGGTGCGGCGGCACGGGCGGTGACAACAGAGGAATCAGGGCCGGGAAGACCGGCGAGGGCCGCCGTCGTGCGGGCTGTGGGAAGGGAGTCTCCGGACGTTGACTGAGAACTACGGAGACTCGGGCTCCTACGACGGCGGCCGTTCCTCTGAACGCTTCCTGCCGCCCCAGGACCTGGAGGCGGAGCGCTCGGTGCTGGGCGGCATGATGCTCTCCAAGGACGCGATCGCGGACGTGGTGGAGCTGCTGCGCGGCCACGACTTCTACCGGCCCAGCCACGAGATGATCTACGAGGCGATCATCGACCTCTACGGCCGCGGCGAGCCCGCGGACGCCGTCACGGTGGCGGACCTGCTGAACAAGCGCCAGGAGCTCAGCCGCGTGGGCGGCCCCGCCGTGCTGCACGAGCTGATCCAGTCCGTGCCCACCGCCGCCAACGCCAGCTTCTATGCGGAGATCGTGGCGGAGAAGGCCGTCCTGCGCCGCCTCGTCACCGCCGGCACCAAGATCACCCAGCTGGGGTATCAGGGCGACGGCGAGGTCGAGGAGATCGTCAACGAGGCGCAGTCCGAGATCTACAAGGTGGCGGAGAACCGCCAGTCCGAGGACTACGTGCGCCTCGCGGAGATCATGGAGCACGCCGTCGACGAGATCGAGGCGGCCGGCAACCAGGGGGAGGGCCTGACGGGCGTCCCCACCGACTTCTACGACTTCGACGAGCTGACGCAGGGCCTGCACGGCGGGCAGATGATCGTGATCGCGGCGCGCCCCGCCGTCGGCAAGTCCACGCTCGCGCTGGACTTCGCGCGGGCCGCGGCCATCCACCACAACATGGCCACCGTGTTCTTCAGCCTCGAGATGGGCAAGAACGAGATCGCCATGAGGCTCTTGAGCGCCGAGGCGACGATCGCGCTGCAGGACCTGCGCAAGGGCACCATCCGGGATGACCAGTGGTCCAAGATCGCCGCGACCGTGGGGCGGCTGAACGAGGCGCCGTTCTTCATCGACGACTCCCCGAACATGACCATGATGGAGATCCGCGCCAAGTGCCGGCGGCTCAAGCAGAAGAACAACCTCAAGATGGTGGTGCTGGACTACCTGCAGCTCATGAGCTCGGGCAAGAAGGTCGAGTCCCGTCAGCAGGAGGTGGCCGAGTTCTCGCGTGCCCTGAAGCTGCTGGCCAAGGAACTCGACGTGCCGGTGATCGCGTTGAGCCAGTTGAACCGTGGGTCCGAGCAGAGGACGGACAAGCGGCCGCAGGTGTCCGACCTGCGCGAGTCCGGCTCGATCGAGCAGGACGCGGACATGGTGATCCTGCTGCACCGCGAGGACGTGTACGACAAGGAGTCCCCGCGCGCCGGCGAGGCCGACCTGATCGTGGCCAAGCACCGCAACGGGCCGACGAAGACCATTGTGGTGGGGTTCCAGGGTCACTATTCGCGGTTCTCGAACCTGGCGAGTGATGCGGGTGGTGGCCCGGGTGGGTTCTGACGGCCGTCACTGACGCCAAACCGCCCCGTCAGTGAGTGCAGAGAGCCTGTCACTCACTCGAGTGAGGCACTCACTGTGTCGACTGACGGCATCAGTGACGTGCATCGTTCTTCAGGGCACGAGGTCGAGCGTCAACCGGGGTCTGGTCTGGCGCATGCATTCCCACAGGTCGACGCAGCGGGTCTCCAGAGCGGCACAGGCGTCAGGGATTTTCACGCGCTTGCGCGCCTGAGGGGCGGGCACCTCGAAGGTGACCACGGTGGCGTCCATGCATGCAGCCTGCGCCACCAACAGCAGATCGGCGCTGTCATCCAGAAACTCGTCCTGCGCGGCCTGTTGATACGCGGGCTGACGGGTCAGGGTCCACTGGGCCAACTCGCCGATGCGCTGGGGCACCTCTGACGTGGGTGGGAGGAAGAGCTGCGGATGGTTTGACGCCCAGGTGGCGAGTTCATCCCCGCCCCGGCATAGCTCCTGCCGCACGGCCTCCACGCTGGCGACCCAGCCTGCCGCATGAGCGCGCTCCAGCCACGTCCAGAACCCCGGGGCGAGATCGAACCCGTAGTAACTGTTCTTCGGCGTGATGAAGGTGTTGGCGTCGAGCAGGAACATCATGCGGCCGCCATCTTCTGAGCCAGGGTGTCCATAACCTCACGCTTGTGGGTTCCGAGCAGGCGGAACGCGTCCCGGTAGCTGGTTCCGCCTTCCCGGGCGCTGGCCACCACGGCAGTGGTGAACGGGACGCCGAGGCGGTAGCGGGCGGTGCGGTAATAATCGCCCCCTCCGCCCTTCGGCGCCGGGGTCTGGGGGTGAGGGATGCGGGCCAGCGCTGCGAGCTGCGCGTCGGCGGCCGCAGGGGTGATCAGTCCGCAGGTCTTCATCCGGAGAACCACGACGGCGCGGCTCACCTGGCAGCGTTTGGCCACATCGGCGACCACCTCGTCGAACTCCGTGCTGAGTCGCTCCTGCTGCTGCTCCAGCACGACGCGGGGCACCAGGGCTGCGGCGGCCACCCGGTTGCACCAGGCCTCCTCGTAGGGTGCGTGGCGTCCGGGGCGGGCATCAGACAGCGCACTGTGTCCGAGGAGCAGGTGAGCGGTCTCGTGGAGGAGGGTGAAGTGCTGGGCGGTCTTGGCCTCGGTTCCGTTGACGAAGATCAGTGGAGCGAGGTCGTCGGCCAGGGCGAAGCCCCTGAACTCGTCCGGGTTCAGGGGCCTTCGGGTCTCATTGCCGACGTAGCCGCTGATCATCACCAGCACCCCCGCCTCTTCCAAGGCGCCCACGAGCGCGCTGCGGAAGGCGTCACCGGCGCCGGACAGGGCGTCCAAGTGGAGGATCTCCCGGAGGCGTGTTCCGGCATCCTCTGTATCGTTCTGGAGCGTGGCGCTGCCCACGAGGGGCACGGGGCTGGCGCCAATGGCGAGCATGTGGTCCCGGTACCAGTCCTGGCGGAGCTGGCACTCCCGCAGGACGTCCACCAGCTCGGCGGAGGGGTGATCCACGCCCTGGCTGCCCGGCGTGCGCATGTCAGGGATGGGGATGGGTGCCGGCGCCGGGGGAGCGCTGAGGAACAGCATGCCGAAGGGCACATGGACCTTCTGCCCGAACCGTTCCAGCTGCTTCATGGTGGGCTTCTTCGTCCGGCTGAGCCAGGCCTCGAGGTCGGGGTGTGCGGTAGTAGCGCTGGCCAGGTCGATGCCCCCACGTTCGAGGGCCCAGCGCAGGACGGCCGGCTCGACGTCGACGCGCACCGTGGGCATGGACCGCCTCCTCCCTGGGCCGGGGCGACTTTGTGTCGCCCTGTGCTCAGCCTAGTCATCGCCTCGGACGCTGTAAGCCCCACCCCGTACACTCGCGTCGTGATCACCGGAACTCTCAAAAACCAGGTTGACCGCGTCTGGGACGCCTTCGCCACGGGTGGCATCAGCAACCCTCTTGAGGTGATCGAGCAGATCACCTACCTGCTGTTCCTGCGTCGCCTGGATGAGGCACAGACGCAAGCCGAGGCCAAGGCGCGCCGCACGAACCAACCGGTGGAGACGACGATCTTCGACGCCGACCACCAGCACCTCCGCTGGCACCAGCTGAAGAACGTCGCCTCGGACGAACTCTTCGCCCGCATGGACCGCGAGGTCTTCCCGTTCCTGCGCCGTCTCGGCCAGCAGATTGGAGGGGAGGACTCCACTTACGCGCACCACATGCGAGACGCCCGCTTCACCATCCCCAACGCGCGCATGCTCGCCACCGCCGTGGATCTGATCGACAAGCTTCCCCTCACAAACCGGGACACCACCGGTGACCTGTACGAATACCTCCTCTCCAAGCTCTCCACCGCGGGACGGAACGGCCAGTTCCGCACGCCGCGGCACATCATCGACCTCATGGTGCGGATGACGGCGCCCACCCCGGAGGACGTGATCGTGGACCCGGCATGTGGCACGGCAGGGTTCCTCGTCGGCGCGTCGGAGTATCTGCGGGAGGAACACCCGGAACTTTTCTTTGACATGAACCAGCGGCTGCACTTCAACCGGCGCATGTTCCACGGATATGACTTCGACAGCACCATGCTGCGCATCGCCAGCATGAACATGCTCATGCACGGGGTGGAGTCCCCGGACATCGCGTACCGGGACTCCCTGGCCCAGGGTGCTAGCGACGGCGACGCTGGCAAATACAGCTTGATCCTCGCCAATCCGCCGTTCGCCGGGTCCCTCGACACCGAGGGCGTCAGCTCTGACCTGCAGCGCGTGGTGAAGACGAAGAAGACGGAGTTGCTCTTCCTGGCCCTGTTCCTGCGGCTGTTGCAGCCGGGCGGTCGTGCGGCGGTGATCGTCCCGGAGGGGGTGCTGTTCGGCTCGTCTAAGGCCCACAAGGACTTGCGCCGGATGCTGGTGGAGGACCATCACCTGCAGGCGGTGGTGAAGTTGCCTGCGGGTGTGTTCAAGCCCTACGCAGGGGTCTCGACGGCGATCCTCTTCTTCCGCAACGACGGTCCCGGCAGCACGGACGACGTCTGGTTCTACGACGTCCGCGCCGATGGGTTCTCGCTGGACGACAAGCGCACGCCGGTGGAGGCCAACGACCTGCCGGACCTCGTTCAGCGGTGGCAGAACCCGGCAGGAGAGAAGGACCGGCCGCGGACCGCGCAGTCCTTCCTGGTGCCCAAGGCGGACATCGTGGAGCAGGGGTACGACCTCTCCCTGAACCGGTACAAGGAGTTGGAGATCGAGGAGGTCGAGCACCGGGACCCGCTGGAGATCCTCGTCGACCTCGAACAGCTCGACGCCGAGATTGCCGCTGGGACTGCGGAGCTCAAGGGGATGCTGCGGTGAAGACGGTGAAGCTGGGTGACATTGTTTCCCTTAAGTACGGGAAAGCGCTGAAACAGGGTGATCGCCGAGGGGGGCCTGTTGCCGTCGTGGGCTCCAGTGGCGTCGTGGGGTTCCATGATCAAGCCCTCAGTTCGGGCCCCGCGATTGTCGTAGGAAGGAAGGGGTCAATCGGGTCGGTCACCTGGGTGCCCGGTGATGTTTGGCCTATAGATACTGCCTACGAGGCGGTGCCTCTCGGGGAGGGCGTCGATCTTCGGTGGCTGTATTGGATCCTTAGCGCTCTCGGTCTCAAGGGAATGAATAAATCAGCGGCAGTGCCAGGATTGAATCGGGATGATGTGTATCGTCTCTCGATTAGGCTTCCTGATCTCAAGGAGCAAAGGCGCATTTCGGCGATTCTGGACCAGGCTGACGAGCAGCGGTCGCGCCGGCGGGCGCAACTCGAGCGACTGGCTGCTCTTGTCCAGGTGGCGTTCGCTGATCGCGTCCGGGAGGCCGGTCCCGGGCAGCCCCTATCGGAGCTTGCGTCTTTCGTACGAGGCGTCACCTTCAAGCCCGAAGATGTGGCTGAGTCAGGTGTCCCCGTGATGCGTACGAAGAATGTGCAGAAGCGCCTGGACAGTTCGGATCTTATTCGCATCCCGGCAGAGCTCATCAAGAACGAGGCAAAGTATCTGCAAGAGGGGGACACCTTAGTGTCCAGTGCGAACAGCTACAACCTCGTAGGAAAATGCTGTTTCGTTGACTCCCTGCCGGAGCCGTCGGCTATCGGCGGATTCGTTTCAGCGCTTCGTCCCGGCCCCGACGTCGACCCGACTTTCCTCTACGCCTGGTTCAACAGTGACAGAGTCCAAGCGACCGTGCGAAGCTTTGGCAATAAGACGACGAATATCAGCAACCTCAACATCAAACGGACGTTGCAGTTGCGTATCCCGGACGTGTCTCTCGATATGCAGAGAGAATTCGCCGCCGTCGTCGAGAAGATCGACGTGCAGCGAGCGCGTGTCGAGCGGGCACTGGCGTTGGAGGACGAGCTGTTCGCGTCGCTCCAACACAGGGCATTCCGCGGGGAGCTGTGAATCCGGCAGGATGACAGTGGGCGGCTCGGTGGTGAGCTGCCGGAGAGGGTGTTGATGGCAGGCAACATGGACTGGGTGGAGCGGGCGCTCCCCGTTGCTCACGAGGACGCTGCGCAGGCCGAGGGCTACATGAGCACCGACCCGCGCGCGGCCGCGTTCTATGCCCGGCGCTGCGTCGAACGGGTCGTCGAGTTCGTCTACGCCACCCATCGCCTCGAGGACCCGTACAAGACCGACCTCTCCGGCCTCATCAACGGGGTAGCCTTCACCGGCCTGGCCGGACGCCCGGTGGTGGACAAGCTCAACTTCCTCCGTAAGGCCGGCAACAACGCCGTTCACAAGGATTCCGTGCTGGATGCCCGCGCCGCCCTCACCATCCTGCGCGAGCTGTTCCACGTGCTCGTCTGGGCCGCGTTCCACCACGGCCCGCACCCGGAGGCCGTGCCCACCGGTGCGCAGTTCGACCACGCACTTGCCCCGCAGAAGGCCGCCATGAGCGTGGAGCAGCTCGACGCCGTGATTGCCCGGCTCAAGAAGCAGGACGAGGACAACGCCCGTCTCCGCGAGCAGAACGAGCAGCAGGCCGCCGCGTACGAGGCCGAGATCCAGGCCCTGCGGGAGCAGATCGCCGCCGCCCAGGCCGCCGCCACCACCAGCGAACTCCCCGACCTTCACGACTACGACTACGCAGAGGCGGAGACCCGCTCTCTCTTCATCGACCTCCTCCTCGCCGAGTCCGGGTGGCCCCTCGACCAGGCTCGCGACCGCGAGTACCCCGTCACCGGGTTGCCCACCCCCGGCGGCACCGGGCGTGTGGACTACGTTCTCTGGGGAGCCGATGGTCTGCCCCTGGCCGTGGTGGAGGCCAAGCGCACCACCAAGAGCGCGCTCGAAGGCCAGGAACAGGCCCGCCGATACGCTGACGCCCTTGAAGCGCAGTTCGCTCGCCGCCCGCTGATCTTCTACACCAACGGCTATGACCACTGGTTCTGGGACGATGCGGCCTTCGGCGAGGCCGGCGGCTACCCGCCCCGTGAGATTGAAGGGTTCTTCACCGCCGACGAGCTCGAGCGCCTCATCCAGCGGCGTACCGTCCGCCAGGACCTTACGGACGTGCCGGTCAACGTGGACATCGCGGGACGGCCATACCAGCTGGAGGCGATCTCCGCCGTCGGGCAGGCCCTCGCCGCCCGCCAGCGCGATGCCCTGCTGGTCATGGCCACCGGCACCGGCAAGACCCGGACCGCCATCGCCCTCGTGGACCAGCTGATTCGGGGGAACTGGGTCAAGCGGGTCCTGTTCCTCGCGGACCGGACGGCCCTGGTACGGCAGGCCAAACGGGCGTTTGCCGCGAACCTGCCGGACACCGCCGTCGTGAACCTGCAGGACGAGAAGCGCGGGGAGGGGCGGGTCTACACCGCGACCTACCCGACCATGCTCAATCTGCTGGAGCACGACGGGCAGGACGGTGGGACGCGGAGGTTCGGCGCCGGGTACTTCGACCTCGTGATCATCGACGAGGCCCACCGCTCCGTCTATCAGAAGTACGGCGCGATCTTCGACTGGTTCGACTCCCTGCTGGTGGGCCTCACCGCTACACCCAAGGACGAGGTGGACCACAACACCTACCGGCTGTTCCACCTCGAGGACGGGGTGCCCACCTTCGCCTTCGACCTTGAGGAGGCCGTGGAGCAGGGGTACCTGGTGCCGCCGCTGGGGGTGTCCGCGGGGACGGAGTTCCTGCGCCAGGGGATCCGTTACGCCGACCTCTCCGACGAGGAGAAGGCCGAGTGGGACGCGCTGGATTGGGGCGAGGACGGCCCCCCGGACAGCGTGGACTCCGAGCAGGTCAACAGGTTCCTCTTCAACGAAGACACCGTGGACAAGGTCCTGGAGCTGCTCATGGAGCGCGGTCAGAAGGTGGCCGGCGGTGACCGGCTCGGCAAGACCATCGTGTTCGCGAAGAACCAGAATCATGCCGACTTCATCGAGCGTCGATTCAACGCGCGGTTCCCCGAGCTGGGCGGGACGTTCGCACGGGTGATCACCAGCAAGACCGCGTTCAACGACGCACTGCTGGATGACTTCTCCGACTCGGACAAGGCCCCACATATCGCCATCAGCGTGGATATGCTGGACACCGGGGTGGACATCCCTGAGGTGGTGAACCTGGTGCTGTTCAAGGTGGTCCACTCCAAGACCAAGTTCTGGCAGATGATCGGCCGCGGCACCCGCCTGTGTCCCGATCTGTTCGGGCCCGGGCAGGACAAGAAGAACTTCACCGTCTTCGACTTCGGAGAGAACCTGCCTTACTTCAACCAGGATCTCCCCGAGCCGGGGTCCTCCGTGCAGAAGTCCCTTACCCAGCGGTTGTTCGAGGCACGGGCCGGGATTGTGGCGGCCCTGGATGCGCGCGAGGGCGATGGGGAGGCGGGCTCGGCCAGCGTCGTACGCCAGGCCCACGCCACCTGGCTGCACTCCTACGTGGAGGGCATGCCGATGCAGAACCTGCTGGTGCGCAAGCACCGGCGCCACGTGGAGCGCTGGTCCGAGCCCGATGCGTGGGCCGCGGTGACCGCCGAGGATGTCGACGAACTCGCCGACCATGTGGCCGGACTGCCCTCCACGCTGCGTGACCCGGACGAAGCAGCGAAGCGCTTCGACCTCGTGACCCTGCGCTGGCAGTTGGCCACCCTGGACGGTGATGCCGCCCTGGCGGAGCGTTGCCGCAGATCCGTCCAGGAGGTCGCGGGTGCGTTGCTGAGTCAGCTGGCTATCCCAGCCGTCAAGGTGGAAGAGTCCCTGCTGCGCTCCGTTGCGGAAGACCTGTGGTGGGAAGGCGCTGGCGTCGTTGACGTGGAGGCGCTGCGGGAGAGCCTGCGCGGACTGGTGGTGTTCCTGCCGAGGCTGAGCTCCTCACCGGTGTACACGGACTTCGTGGACACCCTGGGGGAGATCGACGAGGTGGTCGTGGTGCCGGCACGGCCGGGCATGAATTGGGAGCGCTACCGCGAGAAGGCCATGGCCTTCCTGCGCGCCGAGGAGGACACCCTGGCGTTGCGGAAGCTCCGCGGCAACCAGCCGCTGACGGCCACGGATCTCGAGGAGCTCGGTCGCATGCTGGTGGCGGCGGGCGGATCTGACCGGCCGGAGCTGGATTGGGTGCGTGAGCACGCCGGCGCCGAGCTGGGCGTCTTCGTGCGCAGTCTTGTGGGGTTGGAGCGGCGGGCCGCGGAAGAGGCGCTGGCCGCGTTCCTGGACGAGGGCAGGTGGACCACGCGCCAGATCCGCTTCACCCGCATGCTCGTGGACGACCTGGTGCGCAACGGCGTGGTGGACCCGGGTCGGCTCTACGAGGACCCGTATCTCGCACTGGGTGGCGTCGATGCCGTGTATCCGCAGGATGCTGCGGACGCCGTGGTGGCCGTACTGGCCGAGGTGCGGGCGCGGGCCGAGGTGGAAGCGGGGAAGGTGGCCTGAGGACGGACTACTTGCGGACGGCGCGCTGAGCGACCTGGGGCAACATCTGACCAATCTGTCTGAGCCCATCCGGACCAGTGATGGCGGCGACTGCGATGATGCCTGCTGTGCCAATGGGCTAGGCCCGTGGTGCTCAGGACCGCACGCATTTGCTCGTGGGCCAGACCGGCGAGGAAACGTTGGTTCTCGAGGTCTTTTTTTCGTTGGCCCGGTCAATGAGTTCATCCACCATCCTGGCCATCCGCCACACCTACAAGGAGTCGGGGCTGCCATCGCGGGCGGCGGCCACGCCGGAGCGGGTGCTCGCCTACACACGGGAGCAGCACCACGTGGGGAAGTTCCCGAAGGAGCCCGCCCGCCACTGGCTGATCTTCATGGGGGAGGGAGGACGTCGTTCTCGCCTCACCGCCGTGTACGAGAACCGCGGGGAGGTCGTGGCTGAGCGCACGGAGCGGTACCGGTACTACGACGTTGCGCCGGTGCCGCTGCTGGCCTCCCTCGAGGAGCGCCTGGTGGTGGAGTGGTCCGCAGACCCCGTGAACTGGGCCAAGCGCGGCCCCCTGGCGGCGCGCTTCCCCGTCCTCGAGATCGCCGACCCCACCACCGAGGCGTTCCCCGGCTTCGACCATGTGCTGCTCAGCTACGGGGACCTGCAGTCAATGGTGACCGAGACTCGCTACGCAGGCTGGCGCACCGCCCTGGAGGCCGTACGCGGGATCTACCTGATCGCCGACGAGACCGCGGGCCGGTGCCACGTCGGCAAGGCCGACGGTGAGCGTGGTGTGCTCGGACGGTGGGAGGCCTACGCCCGTGACGGGCATGGTGGGAACGTCGCCCTCCGGGATGCCCTGGAGCTCGACCCCGACCAGCCGGAGCGGTACACGTTCAGCCTGTTGCGCGTGTTCGGCTCCAATACCCCGCAGGCCCAGATCGACGCCGCGGAGAAGCACTACAAGGACGCTCTGATGACGCGCCGGTTCGGGCTGAACCGGAACTGAACGGACGTCGTTGTCCGGGGGGAGAGAGCGAAGGGCAGACGGGAGGGGGGATGGATTGCCCCCGCCGAGCCTCGGGGAGGAGGGCAAGTGCGCCATCCAGGCACAGCAGTCACCGCTGAATTCCTCGAATATGACTGCCCGCGAGCACACGGGGCATCTGCAAGCCGCCCGCATTGATGTCATCGCGCGGGCCGAGGTCGTCGAGGCGGGCGGGCCAGGTCTGATGGGTGTGAACGGCCCACCCGGGACCGGCAAGACGACGATTGTAAGCGGCCATGAAAAGCTG
>NZ_JXSP01000155.1:0-1462 GCF_000946635.1 Micrococcus sp. MS-ASIII-49 | reverse complement strand
AGAAGGTCAGGGGTTCGAATCCCCCCGGTCCGTACGGACCGGGCCTTCGTCGTCGTCGGGCTCCCGTGCGGGCCCGGGCGGCGACCGCCGCCCTGCGACATCACCGCGCTGCGGCACTGCGGTGATGTCGCTCCGCCGCGGTCGGTGCGGGGGACACGCCGGGGTACGCGGCGCGCTCGACCGCCGTGAGTGCGGGTTCCACCGCACGGCCCTCCCGCGCCGAGGCGACGGCGGCCTCGAGCACCGCCATCACGGCGACGGCCTGGTCGGGGGTGGCGGCGTCACCGTTCGGGCGGCCCAGGATCGCGTCGCGCACACCCGTGTAGGACCGCTGCTGGGCTCCGGTGGGCGCGGGGACGCGCTCGGTGTTCCCCTCCCCGTCGTGCAGGAGGATCGGGTCCGGGTCGACGCCCCAGCCCTCGGCGCCGGGGAGCAGACCCGCGCGCAGCTGCGCCTCCTGCTGATCCGGCAGTTCCTTCACCGCGGTGCCACGCGTGCCGTGGACCGCGAAGCGCGGGCTGCCGCCGGCCACGAGCATCGACGCCTGCAGGACCACGCGCCGGCCCGGATACTGCAGCACGCAGTGCGCCCAGTCCTCGACCGGGGCACCCGGACGCAGGGCCGCGAGGTCGGCGTCCACGCGTTCGGGGACGCCGAAGAGCAGGAGCGCCTGGTCGACCAGGTGCGGTCCGAGGTCGAACCAGATGCCGCCCCCGGGCACCGAGGCTTCCCGCCAGCGGCTCCGGACGGTCGGGCGGAAGCGGTCGATCCGGGACTCGAGGTGGACGACGTCTCCGAGCCGGCCGGAGCGGACGAGCTCGGCGATGCCCAGGAAGTCGCTGTCGAAGCGGCGGTTCTGGAACACCCGCAGCACCCGCCCCGTCTCGGCCGCGAGGTCGCGCAGCTCCCGCGCCTCGGCGAGACTCAGCGTGAACGGCTTGTCCACCACCACGTGCCTGCCCGCCCTGAGGGCGGCGCGCGCGAGCGGCGTGTGCTGGTCGTTCGGGGCGGCGATCACCACGAGGTCCACGTCGTGCCACGCCAGGAGCGCGTCCACGTCGGGCACCACGACGACGTCCGGCAGATCCGCGTGCACCGCGTCCGGGCGGCTCGAGACGACATGGGTGAGAGCGAGTCCCTCCGTGGCGTGGAGCAGGGGGACGTGGAACGTCTTCCCGGCGAACCCATAGCCGATCAGGGCGGTGCGGATCGGTGCGTCAGTGCGGGACATGCAGGACCTCCTGGTCTGGCGGCGGGCATGGGGGCGTCCCCTGCACGCTAGGCCGTGGGGCCGCGGCGGTCCATCGACGCCGCCGGGCCGGTTTGCACGGCCGCCGCAGGCTGGGTATCCTATCCAGGTGCTCCGGCCGGCCCGCCGGGAACGGAGTCACCACCCACCTGGGGGTATGGCGCAGTTGGTAGCGCGTCTGCATGGCATGCAGAAGGTCAGGGGTTCGAATCC
>NZ_JXSP01000154.1:0-1421 GCF_000946635.1 Micrococcus sp. MS-ASIII-49 | reverse complement strand
CGTCATGACCTCTTACAGCTAGACTGGGCGGTCGAGCCAGCAGACGAGATCCAGACCTGAGGAGGCGTGATGGCAGGACATTCCAAGTGGGCGACCACCAAGCACAAGAAGGCCGTCATCGACGCGCGGCGCGCCAAGGCGTTCGCGAAGTACATCAAGAACATCGAGGTCGCGGCACGTGCCGGCGGACCCGACGTCGCCGGCAACCCCGCCCTCGACCTGGCCGTGTCCAAGGCCAAGAAGGCCTCGGTGCCCAACGACAACATCGACCGCGCCGTCAAGCGCGGCGCCGGCCTCACCGGCGAGGTCATCGACTACGCCGAGATCATGTACGAGGTCCGCGGCCCCCAGGGCTCGGCGCTGCTGGTCGAGTGCCTGACCGACAACAAGAACCGCGCCGCCGCGGACGTGCGCGCGGCCGTCACCCGCAACGGCGGCACCATGGCCGACTCCGGCTCCGTCTCCTTCCTCTTCGAGCGCAAGGGCCTCGTGCGCCTGCCCGCCGAGGGCAACACCGAGGACGGCCTGCTCGAGGCCGTGCTCGAGGGCGGCGCCGACGCCGAGGAGGTCGTCGTCTCCGGCGACTCCTTCGAGATCCTCTCGGACCCCTCCGACCTGCAGTCCGTGGCCAAGGCCCTCGACGAGGCGGGCGTGGAGTACGAGTCCGACGAGCTCGAGTTCGTCCCCACCATGAAGGTGGACCTGGACGCGTCGGGCGCCCGCACCTTCCTCAAGCTGGCCGATGCCCTCGAGGACCTCGACGACGTCCAGAACGTCTTCTCGAACGTGGACATCGCCCCCGAGGTCCTCGCCGAGCTCGACGAGGACTGATCGCGCTGAGCGCGCGCCGGCCCGCCGACGTCGTCCGGATCCTCGGGGTGGACCCGGGGCTCACCCGCTGCGGGATCGCCGTGGTGGACGTGGACGCGCGACGGCGGGCCGCGCTCGTCCACGTCGAGGTCACGGGCACCCCGCCCACCGCCCCCCTGGACCAGCGCCTCCTGCGCATCGACGAGGCCGTCTCCGCGGTCCTCGCCGCGCACCGGCCCGATCGCGCCGCCGTCGAGCGCATGTTCGCGAACACGAACACGCCGACCGTGCTGGGCACGGCCCAGGCCGCGGGCGTGGCGATCGCCGCGGCCGCGCGCGCCGGCGTCCCCGTGGGCCTGCACACCCCCTCCGAGGTCAAGGCCGCCGTCACCGGACACGGCGATGCGGGCAAGGAGCAGGTCACCACGATGGTCACCCGGATCCTCCGCCTCGACGCCCCGCCGCGCCCGGCCGACGCGGCCGACGCCCTCGCCTTGGCCATCGCCCACGGCTGGCGCGGCACCGCCCTCGGCGCGGCCGCCGGCCAGACCGGCCTCGACACCGCGGACCTCGCCTCCCGGGCGGGGCTACACCCTCGTGTGCATCGACGA
>NZ_JXSP01000153.1:0-4143 GCF_000946635.1 Micrococcus sp. MS-ASIII-49 | reverse complement strand
GGGCGGGGCGCTCGCAGTTCGCCGCCAAGGCGCCCGCGCGCGCCCGCCCGCGGGGCCAGCTCACCGCCGCGCAGCGGGCCTGGCTCGACGCCGAGCGCTCGGCGGGCGGCGGGCGACGCCGGTAGGCCGCTGCCGGGCCGGCGTTCGATGATATGTTCGAATCCGCGCCGACCGGCGTCCGTCCGTCCCGACAGGAGGGCCCCTCATGATCGCCTCGCTCAGCGGCACCGTCGAGCACGTGGCCCTCGACCGGGCGGTCATCGCCGTCGGCGGCCTGGGTGTGCAGTTCTCCGCCACCCCGCAGACGCTGGCCACCCTGCACGAGGGCCGGCCGGGGGCGGTGCAGACCCACCTCGTGGTCAAGGAGGACGCCCTGACCCTCTACGGCTTCGCGGACCGCGACGAGCGCGAGGTGTTCGAGGTGCTCATCACGGCCAACGGCGTGGGTCCCCGCCTCGCCCTGGCGATCCTCTCCGTCCACCACCCCGAGACCGTGCGCCGGGCGGTCACCGAGGAGGACGAGAAGACCCTCACCCGCGTGCCCGGCATCGGGCCGAAGATGGCGCGCAAGATCATCGTCGAGCTCTCCGGCCGCCTCGCGCCCACCGGGGAGCCGGTGCCCGAGGCGGAGGCCGAGGCGAGCGCCGAGCCGACCGTCGAGGCGCTCTGGCACGCCGACGTCGTGCAGGCGATGGCCGGCCTGGGCTGGTCCGAGAAGGAGGCGCTCAAGGCCGTCGAGGCCACCGTGGCGGCCCGCCCGGAGCTGGACGAGGGCCGCGACGTCGCCGCGCTGCTGCGTGCCACCCTGCGCGACGTCGGCATGGCCGGCTCTGTGCGAGGCGGGCGATGAGCGCGGAGTCCTCGCCGCTGTCCGCGGCGGCCGTCGACCCGGAGGAGCGTCGGCTCGAGGCCGCGCTGCGCCCCAAGCACCTGGACGAGTTCGTGGGCCAGATGCGCGTGCGCGAGCAGCTGGACCTCATGCTCGCCTCCGCCCGGCTGCGCGACCGCGCCGCGGACCACGTCCTGCTCTCCGGTCCGCCCGGGCTCGGCAAGACCACGCTGGCGATGATCGTGGCCGCGGAGATGAACGCCCCCCTGCGGCTGTCCTCCGGCCCCGCGATCCAGCATGCGGGCGACCTCGCGGCCATCCTGTCCTCGCTCACCGAGGGCGAGGTGCTCTTCCTCGACGAGATCCACCGGATGTCCCGCCCGGCCGAGGAGATGCTCTACATGGCCATGGAGGACTTCCGGGTGGACATCGTGGTGGGCAAGGGCGCCGGCGCCACCTCGATCCCGCTCGAGCTGCCGCCCTTCACGCTCGTCGGCGCCACCACGCGGGCCGGCCTCCTGCCGGGGCCGCTGCGCGACCGCTTCGGCTTCACGGGCCATCTGGACTTCTACACCGAGGTGGAGCTCGAGCGCGTCCTGCGCCGCTCCGCCCTGCTGCTGGACATGCGGCTGGCCACGGAGGGGTACCGGCAGATCGCCCGGCGCTCGCGCGGCACCCCGCGCATCGCCAACCGCTTGCTGCGCCGCGTGCGGGACTGGGCGCTCGTGAAGGGGCTGGCCGAGGTCGGCGCGCACGACGCCGCCGCCGCCCTGGACATGTACGAGGTCGACGGGCGCGGCCTGGACCGGCTCGACCGGTCCGTGCTCACGGCCCTGTGCACCACGTTCGGCGGCGGGCCCGTGGGGCTCAGCACGCTGGCCACCGCCGTGGGGGAGGAGGCCGAGACCGTGGAGACCGTGGCCGAGCCCTTCCTCATCCGCGAGGGCATGGTGGCGCGGACCCCCCGTGGCCGCGTCGCGCTGCCGGGGGCCTGGGAGCACCTGGGCCTCGCCGCTCCGGAGGCCACGCCGGGGCCGTGACGCCCAGGGCGGGCCCCTACACTGGACAGGCCCGCCCACCCCGAGCATCAGGAGTCCCCCATGCCCGTCGCCACCGCCGCGACCCTGCCCGTGATCGCCCAGCAGGCCCAGGGGGGTGGCGGCAGCCTGCTCATGCTCATCGCCTTCGCCCTGCTCGCGGTGATGCTCTTCCTCTCCTTCCGCAAGGGCAAGAAGATGCAGCAGCAGCAGGCGCAGATGCGCAGCACCCTCGCCCCAGGCGTCGAGGTCATGACGGGCGCCGGCATCTTCGGCACCGTCGTGGCCGTGGACACCGAGGGCCAGCGGGTGACGCTGGAGACCGCCCCGGGCACCCGCATGGACGTGCACCTGCAGGGCGTCACCACCGTCGTGGAGCCGGAGACGGCCGCCGCGCCCACCACGGACCCGTCGCGTCTGGATGACGCCCCCGGCACCGAGTACCGCGCCGACGACGCCGACGACCCGCGTCCGCGCCGCGACGACCTGGCCTGAGGCCCACCCACCCCTGCACACGCGGCCCCGCCTGGCGGGGCCGCTCGAATGTGACGGAAGCACCTGAGCAATGGCGAAGAGAACACCCACCGGCTCCGCCGGGCGCACCCTGGCCTGGCTGGCCGCCCTCCTCGTGGTCCTGGCCGCGATCCTCGGCGGGGGCGTGGCCTCCGGCGCGGCCTCCTGGGCTCCCAAGCTCGCCCTCGACCTCGAGGGCGGCACGCAGATGGTGCTGGCCCCCCAGACCTCGACGGGCGAGTCCGTCACCCCCGAGCAGCTGGACCAGGCCGTGGAGATCATCCGCCAGCGTGTGGACGGCTCCGGCGTGGCCGAGGCGGAGGTCGCCACGCAGGGCTCCCAGAACGTGGTCGTCTCCCTGCCCGGGGTCCCGGACGAGGAGACCCGCCGCCTGATCCAGGCGTCCGCGGACATGCAGTTCCGCCCCGTGCTGCAGTCCGGCCCGGGGGAGGCCACCCCCGAGGACCAGCGCCTGCCAGAAGACCAGCTGCCGAAGCCCGACGGGGAGCCGGCGGACGCCTACGACCCGAACTGGGTCACCCCGGCCCTGCTGGCCGAGTTCCAGGCCACGGACTGCACCGCCCCGCGGGACCCGGCCGCGCCCCCGCCGCCGTCCGACCGGGCGATCGTCGCCTGCCAGCCCTCCGAGGAGCTCGCCGACGGCGCCGTCACGCCGGCCCAGAAGTACATCCTGGGCCCCGTGGTCATCCCGGGCACCCAGATCAAGGGCGCGTCCAACGGCATGGCCCAGGCCCAGGGCGGCGTCTCCACCAACCAGTGGGTCGTCAACATCGAGTTCGACGAGGAGGGCACCAAGGCCTTCACGGAGGTCACCCAGAAGCTCACCCCGTACCCCGAGGGCGACCCGCGCAAGCAGTTCGCGATCCTGCTGGACGGGGACGTGATCTCCGCGCCGCAGTCCAACGTGGTCATCACCAACGGCAGCGCGCAGATCAGCGGCCCCACCCTGAACGAGCAGACGACGGCGCAGTTGGCCGAGCAGCTCAACTACGGCTCCCTGCCGATCTCCTTCTCGATCGAGTCCGAGCAGCAGATCTCCGCCACGCTCGGCCGGGACCAGCTCTTCTGGGGCCTGATCGCCGGCCTGATCGGCCTCGGCCTCGTGGCCGTGTACCAGTTCTTCCAGTATCGGGCCCTGGGCCTGCTGACCTTCGCCTCGATCATCGTGGCGGGCGTGCTGACGTGGCTGACCATCGCGATCCTGGGCTGGACGGACAACTACCGCCTGTCCCTCGCGGGCATCGCCGGGCTCATCGTGGCGATCGGTCTGACGGCGGACTCGTTCATCGTCTACTTCGAACGCATCAAGGACGAGCTGCGCGCGGGCCACACCGTGCCCGTCGCCGTGCACGAGGGCTGGAAGCGCGCCCGGCGGACGATCACCGCGTCCAAGGCCGTGAACCTGCTGGCCGCCGTCGTGCTGTACTTCGTGGCCGTCGGCAACGTGCGCGGCTTCGCGTTCACCCTCGGCCTCACCGCGATCGCCGACCTGATCGTGGTGTTCATGTTCACCCACCCGCTCATGGTGCTGTTGGCCCAGACCCGCTTCGTGGGCGAGGGACACCCGATGTCCGGACTGGACCCGTCGCTGCTGGGCGGGCCGTCCCTGTATCAGGGCGCCGGCCGCTTCCGCGAGCCCGCCCACGCCCCCCGCACCGGGCTCCCGGCGGAGGACTCCGACGAGCCGGCTGACGCGGCGGCCGCCGACGCCCCGCGCCCGCTCGTCGCGACGGGCGCCCCCCG
>NZ_JXSP01000152.1:0-1321 GCF_000946635.1 Micrococcus sp. MS-ASIII-49 | reverse complement strand
GCGACGGGCGCCCCCCGCGCGGGCTCGTCCGCCCGGGGGGGCGGCCGCCGCTCGCGCACCGCGCCGCCCATGACGATCGCCGAGCGACGCCGCGCCGAGCGACGCCGCCAGGAGGAGGACCAGTGAACCGCTTCGCCGACTGGGGCAACGCCCTCTACTCGGGCCGCATCTCCTACCCGTTCATCCAGCGCTGGCGGCGGTGGTTCGCCCTCGCCGCCCTGCTGCTCGTCCTCGCCGGCGGCCTGACCGCCCTCCGCGGTGGCTTCAACCTCGGCATCGAGTTCCGGGGCGGCTCCGAGTTCACCGTCTCGCAGACGGCCTCCACCGACGTGGCCGCGGGCGAGCGCGCCGTGACCGACGTGCTGGCCGACGGCCACGCCACCGTCACGAACGTCGCCCCGGGCACCGTGCGCGTCCAGACCGAGCAGCTCGACGACGCCCAGACCCGAGCCGTGGCCGCGAACCTGCAGGAGGCCTACGGCGTCGGCCAGGACCAGGTGACCTCGACCTTCGTGGGGCCGACCTGGGGCGCCGCGGTGTCGCAGCAGGCCCTGATCGGCCTGGTGATCTTCGTGGTGCTCGTGACCCTGTTCATGGCCGTGTACTTCCGCACCTGGAAGATGTCCCTGGCCGCCGTGCTCGGCATGCTCTACGTGGTCGCGCTGACCGCCGGCATCTACGGCGCCACCGGCTTCGAGATCACGCCGTCGGCCATCATCGGCTTCCTCACGATCCTGTCGTACGCGCTCTACGACACCGTGGTGGTCTTCGACAAGATCCGCGAGAACACGATCGGGGCCGAGGAGGACCCGGAGCGCTCCTTCGTCGAGAACGTGAACCTCGCGGTGAACCAGACGCTCGTCCGGTCCATCACGACCTCCGTCGTCGGCATCCTGCCGGTCGGCTCGATCCTGTTCATCGGCGCGGGGCTGCTCGGTGCCGGCACGCTGCGGGACATCGCGCTCGCGCTGTTCGTGGGCATCATCGTGGGCACCCTGTCCACCCTGTTCCTCCAGGCGCCGCTGTACGCCCTGCTGCGCCGCAACGACCCGGACGTGCGCGACCACGACGCCCGGGCCGCGGCCCGCGCCGCCCGGGAGCGTGCCTCAGAGGCGGTCACCGATCCCGACGTCGCCCCCTGGGACGACGGCGCGCGACTCTGACGGAGCCGCTGCGGCCCCGGTGGTCTTCCTGGGGCGGGGTGGGACGGGCGCGGGTAGACTCGCCGATCATCCCGGCCGGAGCGGTCGGGGCCGCACGAGTCAGGAGGCGTGGCCCATGAGCGAGCAGGACCCCACTCCCGCCCCGGCCCGTCCCGCCC
>NZ_JXSP01000151.1:0-2106 GCF_000946635.1 Micrococcus sp. MS-ASIII-49 | reverse complement strand
CCCCGGCCCGTCCCGCCCCGGTCCGGCCCCGCAGCCGGATCGCACGCCTGACCGGCCGGCACGCCACCGAGTACTCGCCCCTGCTCGAGCCGCTGATGCGCACCGTGCGGCAGCGAGCCACCAAGACCGAGCTGGCCGAGATCGTCCGCGCCTTCGAGGTCGCCCGCGCGGCACACGAGGGGCAGATGCGGCGCTCCGGGGACCCGTACATCACCCACCCCGTCGCGGTCGCCACGATCCTCGCCGAGATCGGCGTGACGGGCCCGACGCTCCTGGCGGCCCTGCTGCACGACACCGTCGAGGACACGGACTACTCCCTGGAGCGCCTCCGCGCCGACTTCGGCTCCGAGGTCGCCCTCCTCGTGGACGGCGTGACCAAGCTGGACAAGGTGACCTACGGCGCCGCGGCGCAGGCCGAGACCGTGCGCAAGATGGTCATCGCGATGGCCCAGGACGTGAACGTCCTGCTCATCAAGCTCGCCGACCGGCTGCACAACGCGCGGACGTGGCGGTACGTCTCCCCGGAGTCCAGCGCCCGCAAGGCCCAGGAGACCTTGGACATCTACGCCCCGCTGGCCCACCGGCTCGGCATGAACACCGTCAAGTGGGAGCTCGAGGACCTCTCCTTCGCCGCCCTCAAGCCCAAGATGTACGCGGAGATCGTGCGCCTCGTGGGGGAGCGCAACCCGGAGCGGGAGAAGCACATCGCGGCGCTGCGCACCGTGATCGAGGAGCACCTGCGCGAGCACCGGATCCGGGCGACCGTCACCGGACGGCCGAAGCACTACTACTCGATCTACCAGAAGATGGTGACGCGCGGGAAGGACTTCGACGACATCCACGACCTCACGGGCATCCGGGTGCTCGTGGACTCCGTGCGTGACTGCTACGCCGTGCTCGGCGTCATCCACGCGCGCTGGAACCCGGTCCCGGGCCGGTTCAAGGACTACATCGCGGTCCCGAAGCTCAACATGTACCGCTCCCTGCACACCACGGTGATGGTGCCGGGCGGCAAGCCGGTGGAGATCCAGATCCGCACGCAGGAGATGCACCGCCAGGCCGAGTACGGCGTCGCCGCGCACTGGCGGTACAAGGCCCAGGTCGCCGGCCAGGCGCCGGTGCAGGCCACGCCGGCCTGGCTGCGCTCGGTGATGGACTGGCAGGCGGACACCCGGGACCCGGACGAGTTCCTCGCCTCGCTGCGCACCCAGATCGGGGCGGACGAGGTGTACGTCTTCACGCCGAAGGGGGAGATCCGCACCCTGCCGGCCGGCTCCACGCCCGTGGACTTCGCCTACGCCATCCACACCGACGTCGGCCACCGCACCATCGGCGCCCGGGTCAACGACAAGCTCGTCCCGCTGTCCACGCCGCTCAGCCACGGCGACACCGTGGAGGTCTTCACCTCGCGCGCCGAGGACGCGGGGCCGAGCCGGGATTGGCTGGGCTTCGTGGTCTCGCCGCGGGCCCGGTCCAAGATCCGTCACCACTTCGCCACGCAGCGCCGCGACGAGCAGGCCGACCGGGGACGCGAGTCGCTGACCCGTCAGCTGCGCAAGGCCGGCATGGCCGTGCAGCAGGTGCTCGGCGGCGAGGAGCTGGTGCAGGTGGCCACGGATCTCGGCTACGCGGACCTCGACGGGCTGTTCGTGGCCCTCGGCGACGGCCACGTGTCCGCCCAGTCCGTGCAGGAACGCGTCGCGGAGCGCCTCGCTCCGCCGACGTCGACGCAGGCCGAGCCGGAGGGCGAGCTGACCGTCGGCGAGGTGGACCTGCAGGAGCTGGTCCCGGCCCAGTCGCGGCGCGCCCCCGCGCGGGCCACCAACGACGCCGGCGTGCTCGTGGACGGCGACGGCGGCGTCATGGCCAAGCTGGCACGGTGCTGCAACCCGGTGCCGCCGGACGCCATCGACGGGTTCGTCACCCGCGGCTCCGGGGTCTCCGTGCACCGGGTCGACTGTCCCAACCTGGCGACCCTGCTCGCGCAGGAGCCGGAGCGCCGCACCCCGGTCAGCTGGGCGCCGTCGCGGGACACCGTCTACCTGGTGGAGATCCAGATCGAGGCGCTGGACCGCAAGTCGCTGTGTCAAGGGCCATTGAGTTCTG